>JAFVFM010000228.1 GCA_017475415.1 Solobacterium sp. | reverse complement strand
TAATTCTTTTTGTTTACCTACTTGCATGAAGTAATTGAGTCTTTCTTCATCTGTTGCAGTTAACCATTTATCTCCTTCATCCTTCGCAATCTCGATAGCGATTTCTTTTACATCTTCGCCATGATATCCATCTTCAGGTAGTGAAAAGTCTTTACCAAAATATTCAAAATAACGCGCTTCCAAGGATTTCCCTAAATTGACAATTTGGTTGCCTGCATCATTAACATAATATTCACGTAGGACATCATAATCACTCGCTTCTAAAGCGCGACAAATACAATCACCCCACGCAGCATTTCTTGCATGCCCACAGTGTAAATCACCCGTTGGATTAGCACTTACCCATTCCACTAAAATCTTTTGTCGATTTCCGGAATCATTTTTGCCATAATCCTCCCCAGCTTCAATGATTTTATTGATATGAGAAGTTAGATTACCTTCACTCAAACGAAAATTAATAAAGCCTGGATTCGCTACTTCAATAGCTTTTACTTCTTCCTTTAACCCTTCTTGTAAAGAAGTAATTAAAGCTTCTGCTATCTGCATTGGACTTTTGTGTAATACCTTCGCTAAACGCATAGCTACACTTGATGCATAATCACCCATCTTTTTATCCTTTGGTGTTTCTACAGTAATGCTTCCTTCTGGAGCATCTATTTCAAATACAGACTTTACACTTTCAAAAATAACCTGTTCAATTTTCTTCTCTACTTCACTCATTGTCTTACCTCACTTTTAGAAAAAGCCCTTCTCGGGCTAAATAACGCGCCGAGCAGGAATCGAACCCGCAACCTCCTGGTTCGTAGCCAGACACTCTATCCAGTTGAGCTATCGGCGCACGCACAAAAATAGTATCATATTCTCTTATTCTTGTGTTAATGGATTTCCCATAGAATGGTTACTGTGTCTTCTACTTGTATATCAACTGGTGTTAAAGCTAAGCTATCTGCACTTTCTTCATAAGCTATACTTTCTTTTAATGCCATACCATTTACGATACTTCTCTCAAATAACATATCCTGTGTACCATATTCTATCTTTTGAATTTCCCCTAATAACACGCCACTTGCCTCTGTCAATATTTTTGCCTTAGTGCGAGCATCTCTAACTGCTGCATATAGTACTTTCTTTTTTCCTTCTTCAGGATTCTTTAGACCATAATGTAAAGAAAATTCTACTGGTATTTTCGCTATGGCTATAGTTTGTAAAAAACGATTTAATTCTTCCTCTTTATTATCTAATTCAATGGATAAATCTTGAAAACCTTGATAGCCTACTAAACGATTTACCCAATTTCCTGTTTTTGTCTGTTTGGATTCATAATGACTTTGTACGCTATAATGGCTTGTTTTCACTTCTTCTTTGGCATATCCGCTTTCTTTTAAACATGCTTGTAAAGCTAATGTATATTCTTTTAATTCTTTCACTGCATCTTCATATTTCTTTTTTTCACAACGCAAATGTAATTGTATGCGTAAACAATCTGGTTTACATTTTAGCTTTCCTTTGCCTACTACTGTAAGTACTTTTGTCATTTTATTTCTCCTTCTTCGCGTAAACCTTTTGCGACATAATTTGCCATATTCTTTATGACTTCTTTATGATCTAAATAGAAATCATATAATGTATCCTCACCTAATATACCTCTAGGCATATCTTTAGGTATTTTTCCTTTCTCCTCTGCTTCATAATCTTTACGCCATGCAGGTGAAAAATAATAGTGTATGAGTGTATAGATTTCTTCTTCTGCTAAACCATATTCTTCTAAGGCTTCCTCTAATTTATCGAGTGCACTTTTCGCCTTATTGTAGGCTTCTTCCATTTGTTGGATTCTTTCGATTTGTTTCATTTTATTCCTCTACTTCATCATACAAGAATTATGCCTATAATAATAGATAAGAAAAGAGGACACTATGAAACAAGAAACAATAAATGAAATTCTAGCTTTTACTCAGGATAGAGATTGGGAGCAGTTCCATACCCCTACTAACTTAGCGAAATCCATCGTCATTGAAGCTGCTGAATTATTAGAATGCTTCCAATGGAGCGATGAATATTCCTTAGAACATGTTAAAGAAGAATTAGCGGATGTTTTTGTCTACTGCATTGATCTAGCCCAAAACTTAAATCTAGATATAGATGAAATCATTATGGAAAAGATGCAAAAGAATAAAGAAAAATATCCTATTGATAAGGCAAAAGGAAAATCCACAAAATATACAAAACTCTAGAGTTGACAATAAAAGCGGATATTGTGATGCGTTTTTTCGTTTTCTCATCTATTCTTTAATCTGCGGCCGACGACATATACTTCACTTGGGCTGACATTACTAAAACCATCGTGTTCTGCATTCAGCAGGTTGTTTTCAAAAACCAAATAATCAGCGTCCTTGCCTTCTTCTATCGATCCCTTGTAAGCTTCAATTCCAAGCTGTTTTGCGCCATTAATCGTATATCCAAGCATCATTTCTTCGATGCTCATCTTCTCACTTTCACTAGGAAATTCTTCTAACGTCAATGCAAACTCGTATGCCCTTGTTTTCTCAGTGATATTACGTGTCATTCCTACTTCCATTCCAAGGTAAGGGCTCCAGTTATAACCAAAGAACACTTCATCACTTGAAAAAGTGACAATTGCACCTGTATCCCATAGCGTTTTGCAGCGATACATGGAAAGAGCACGCTTTTCTCCTAGCATATTCTTCCACGTTGAAAGAGGCCTACCTCCTATGTTTCCCGCATGCCACCATGGTGTGTAGTTAGCGAATACACCAAGCTGAGCAAACCGGTCAAGGTCTTCATCATCCTGTATTTCCAGATGAGCACATGTGACCTTTACACGGAAATCATCACCAAGTTCCTTTTTTGCAAGTTCTACACCATCAAGTATGATATGTGAAGCCCAATCTCCCACAGTATGTACATGGAAATCAAGACCTTCTTCATTGAGAAGTTTTAAGATTTCAGCAATATCCTCTTTTTCAAAGATTGTATTTCCCATCCTACCAGTGTCTACATAAGGTGAATCCAACGCGGCGGTTTGTATTTTCAAAGTACCATCCATAAAGAGTTTCAAGGTATGTACCTTAAGGTGCTCAGTATTAAATTCACGTCTGAATCGTTTTGTTTCCTCTATTGTTTCTTTTATTTTGTCTCGCCTTGTAAGCACGAAACATCCATCAACAAAAATAGGAAGCCTTCCCTTCTTGTCCAAATCTTTCAAACAAGCATATACTCGTTCATGTATATCATCGAATTCCGGGTAACCTGCGTCAAATACGTAGCTTACTCCATATTCTACGGAATCACTTATCCACTGCGTTACCGCAGTTTCTATTTCTTCATCAGTCAAATTCTTTAGGTGATCGAAAATGATTCTCCAGCTAGCAGATTCATAGATATTTCCTGTCACATGCCCGTCTTTACGCACATAATAGCTAAGT
>JAFVFM010000227.1 GCA_017475415.1 Solobacterium sp. | reverse complement strand
ATCAATATTATGTTTTTTCAAACATATTCAATGTAGGAGTAACTACACTGGTGCACAGGGATGCTACTGTCAAGATATATGATAAAGAAAGGATGCTAATAGAATTACTTAGGTTTAAAAACAAATTACCTTTTGATTATTATAAAGAGATTATCGGAAACTATAGAAGGATTATCTACAATCTGGATATTGAGCGTATACAAGATTATGCAGAAAGATTCCCACTAAATAAAATGGTCTTAAAAGCTCTAGAAATGGAGGTGCTTTAATGGCAACGATAAAAGAAATAATACAGCACGCCAATGTGGCTCACTATTAAAATTTGGTCCAAACTCAACACGCTATAAAGATGTATTTGATATGTTTTATCTTCTAGATAAAGTTGATAAAAGAAAACTATTAAAATGTTTGAATACATTAATCATATTTGATATAGGTATGAAGGAAGACAATATTGACGCCATAGTAAGAAGGCTTACAAAAACGTTTTCCTCGAAGAGCTATATTGATAGGCTAACCAATTCAAAAAAGAATTGGATTGACGAAGAAATACCTACCATCATATTAAGACTGATTAATTTCTTGAAAATGCTAGACTTATAACAGATTCTCTTCCTTTTCAGAAAAAATAAAAACCAGTTTTCCTATTTTCCAATTTCACTAGGCCATTCTATCTTTTTTCATTTTCTCGAACATATTCAAATTTTCAAAAAAAAGAAAAACCATCACCTTTAGATGATGGCTTATTCTTAATCTCTTCTTGAATGAGACAAAATACGAATGATATACAACAAGATATTAATGAAATCTAAATATAACTCAAATGCTGCATAGACAGCTAGATTCTCTCTAACTAATTCATCATTTACTTGATAATAGAAATTCTTAATCTTTTGCATATCATAGGCAGTAATACCTAAGAATAGAATTAAACCAAAGTAGCCAATAAATAAGCTGTTTCTTAATACTGGCACAAAGATAGAAATTACCGATAAGGCAACTAAGGCAACTAAGCCACCCATCAAGATACCTGAGAATTTAGATAAATCCACATTTGTAATTTTACCAATTACAGCACAAGCCCCAAATAATACCGATGCAAATAAGAAGGCTACAAATACTGTATCTACTCCATAAGCCATAGGAATTACCGAGAAAGTTAAACCTGTAATAGTGGAATATAAATAGAATAATAAGCGTGTTGTAGTAGGCGCAAAGTGAGTTACCCCACTGCCCATCGCAAAGCCTATGCCTAATTCCACTCCCATCAGTAACAACAAGCCAATAGGACCTAAGCCCATTAAGAACTTCGCTACTATGCCATTATTCATAAAGGATTGATATCCTAAATATGCCACTACTGTTGTAATTGCTAAACCAATTCCCATTTGGAAGAATACCTTTGTATAGTAATTAGATAAACTATCCGTTCCTTCCATTCCATAAACATTTGGACGATTGAATTCACTCATTTCAAATCCCTCCTTTGCATTACTATTGTATCAAAAACTGACCACAAGTCAATTTCTTTCATACCACGCAACAATTTCATCCATCATTTCTTCTGACTCATCTACATTAAACCAATGTACAGACATTTGGTGTTTAAACCAAGTATATTGCCTTTTTGCAAATTGACGAGAATGTTTTTGTATCTCTTCTATTACTTCTTGTTTTGAAGCTTTACCCTCTATATACTCTTTCCATTCTTTATATCCTATACCTTGCATAGATTGATCCTCAAAGCTTACTCCACTTTCTAATAAGCTTTTGATTTCTTCTTCTAAACCCTCTTCTATCATTTTTTCTACACGCTGATTAATACGCTGATATAATTCTTCTCTTTCCATTGTACAGCCTGCAATAAAACAATCGTAAATAGGCTCATGACTTTGTGCGGCAATATGTTCACTCATCGCTAAGCCACTTCTTTTTTGTATCCTTAGGCTACGTAATAAACGTCTACGATTATGCAAATGAATTTTTTGTGCTTGCTTTGGATCACTTTCCAACAATAAAGCATATAATTCTTCATTGCTTAATTCCTCTAATTCTTCATCTATCTCTTCCTCTTCTTCGACAAAAGAATAATCATATAAACAAGCTTTTAAATATAACCCTGTTCCTCCACAGATAATGATAGGCTTCGTGCTATGATTGATAATCTCACGAGCCATTTCTTGAAACATCTTCACATTATAGTTTTCTTTAGGAGAAAGAATATCCAACAAATAATGTTTAATCCCTTCCTTTTCCTCTTCCTTTATTTTCCCTGAGCCTATATCTAAACCCTTATATACCTGTATAGAATCCCCACTAATGATTTCTGCACCCATTCTTTTCGCTAAAGCAATAGAAAAAGCCGTTTTTCCTGAAGCAGTAGGCCCCGCTACAACAATACATTTCTTCATCGTAAGAACTCCTTCACTAATTCCTTTTCTTCTAAGGTAATAAAGGTAGGCCTACCATGTGGACAATGATATGGATTTTCACATAAAGATAATTGATCCACCACTTCCTTCATTTCCTGCATGGTTAAAGAGCGATTAAAGCGTATAGAATGATGACAAGCCATAGTCGCTATCTTTTTCTTTTCCATCTTTGTATATTTCACTTCTTTATCTTCTTTAAAGGCTTCTACTACATCAATTAAGAAAGCCTCTTCTTCTAAATCCGCTAACCAAGAAGGCACTTCTCTAACTAATAATGTATCATTTCCAAAGGCTTCAAATTGTACATGTAAATCACTAATCGCTTCATTTAATTTCTCTAAGCGAGAAACAATATCCGCACTGGTATGGATAGTAATTGGTACTAATAATTCCATCATAGCCGGATTCTGATTCAACATTCTTTGGAACTTCTCATAATTCACACGTTCTTGCGCTGCATGTTGGTCCATCACAACTAAACCTTCCTGTACTGCACATAAGATAAATTTTTCATGTAGTTGTCCAATGACCTCCATAATCGGAAAATGAGACTTTGTTTCTTTTATCTCTTCTACTTTTGGCTCATATTTTACTTCTTCTTTTATTACATCTTTTTCTAATGCATAAAGTAATGCATTATCTTCTTCTTTTTCCTTTTCTATTGCATAAGAAATATCTTCTTTACTTTCTTCTTTCACCACATCACTATAGATGGCTTTTTTTCTTTCTTCTTCCTTTTCTGCAATTAATTTATCTAAATCAAAAGCGATTGGTTCTGCTATATATTCCTTAGCGATAGCGATTTCCTTTTCAGGCGATAGGTTTTCTTGTCTTAACGCCAAACGAATCTTATCTTTTAATAAATATTCCAATTGATTCATTTTTGAAATACGCACTTCCCATTTAGAAGGATGAACATTTACATCCAATAAATGCGGATCCATTTCTATATGCAATACACAAATCGGATATCTACCTTTCACAATAAAATCTTCATAACCATCTTGAATTGCTCGATAAATAGGAAAGGTCAAAGGGTAAGAGCGTACAATGCGGCCATTTAAAAATACATGCATCGCGTTACGACTAGCCCTTGTAATAGAAGGTTTTATTAAATAACCTTTTACTTCATAATCAAAATCCTTAAAAGAAACAGGTATACTATTTTTCGCACAGGCACTACCAAATACTTGATAAATAACCTCTAACAAATTTCCCTGCCCGCTCGTTTTAAAATTCTCTTTTCCATCACTCAATAAAGTAAAGGCAATTTCCGGATGCGATAAGGCAAAGGAAGAAATAACATTTTGAATATAAGACGCCTCTGTTGAAGCAGAACGTAAATGTTTGAGGCGTGCTGGGGTTTGGTAGAATAGACCTTCTACACTAATTTGTGTACCTTGGTTACAAGGATAAGCATTAACAGAAACACATTTACCATATTCTATTTTAATTTGTGTATTATCTATGCCATCACTCGTGATTAAAGTAACTTTACTTACTGAGGCAATAGAAGGCAAGGCTTCCCCACGAAAGCCCATCGTTTGAATTTGCCATAAATCATTTTGTGTACGAATCTTAGAAGTCGCATGACGCTCAAATGCCATCTCAGCATCCTCTGCACTCATGCCTTCCCCATCATCACTCACCATGATTTTCTTTATTCCACCTTCTTGAATACTTACACTAATGCGCTTCGCCTTCGCATCAATTGCGTTTTCAACCAGTTCTTTTACTACGCCCATTGGCCTTTCTACTACTTCACCAGCAGCGATCATATTCGCAATTTGTGAATCTAATTTTTCTATCTTTCTCATATATATCTCTCTACTCTTCTAACATCCACTTTTCAAAACGACAAATAGAAGGATTACGCTGAATATATTTCTCTAACTCATCCTCAAAGAAATGTATAGTTTCTACCTGCGCTGCATGTGGGTTACGACTGATAATTTCATAACATATACGTGCAGGTGGCGCCTCTTCTAAAGAATAATATACCAAATCTTTCCCTAACATTGATTGTACAACTGACATAGGCGCGATTGCCCATCTGTTTTTTTCATGTAGATAGTGGCCAAGCATATTACCAGTATTTACCGTAATTAATGGATAATGGCCATCCCCGAATTCTCTCATATGCCAATGCAGATAATCTCCACCCCAATTCAAATAGACTTCCTTTTCTAAATCTAACTCACTACATTTCATCCCTTCATAATAGTCACTATCTTTTTGGCATACCAAATACATTAGTTCACGAAATACCGGCTTTGCGATTACACTTGGATAATTAATATTACTAAACACAAATCCTATATCTGCTACTCTACTTTCTACTAGATGATTAATTTCGTTTGAGTGATGGGTCTGTATTTTCAATTTTAAATTTGGATATTCCTTAACTAAATATTCAAATAAACTCATAAGTGTATAGTTATTAATCGCATCTACACTCGCAATTGTTAGCGTCTGTATATTTTCCGCGAAACGAATGGCTTGGGTATCTTTATATAAAGCAGCCCATTGTTCGGCAATATGCACAAAACGATTACCATAGCTTGTTAATTCGATATTGCGATGGCCTTTATTTCTCACAATTAACTTCGCACCCAATTCTTCCTCTAAACTTTGTAGTCTACTAGAAACAGTAGATTGCGAAACATATAAATTATTCGCTGCGGTTGTAATATTCCCATAAGAAATTACAGCCAAAAAAGTAACGATTTGTTCATAATTCATAAGGACTCCTTAAATATCGATTTTCTCGATATTATTTATAGATATTATCTGTTTTACACATGTTTTAGTCAACACTATACTGACAGTAGAAAGCGCTATCAGAAAGGAGTTTCAATGAGTTTAGGATACACAATACACAAGGATATTCATCGTGTAAGCAAGGAATTGATTGAACAATTTAGGCCTTATTCCATTGCCAATCTCGATGATTGTCTGCATCGAACAGCAGCTATTTCCTCTGCTATACAACCTCTAAATAAAGTACGTTTACAAGGGGTTGCCTATACAGTAAAAGTACCTGCTGGCGATAATTTACTTTTCTATTATGCCATCGACAACGCAAAGCCAGGTGATGTAATAGTCGTGGATGGAGATGGGTATACAGAAAGAGCACTATGTGGCGAAATCATGGCTACCCTAGCAAAAAAAAGAGGGCTTGCCGGCTTTGTGATTCATGGTGCTATACGTGATAAAGAAGAATTAGAAAAAATGGATTTCCCTGTCTTCGCTATCGCCTCTTCACCTAATGGCCCTTATAAAAATGGTCCTGGAGAAATCAATGTGCCAGTAAACATAGGAGGTAGAATCATCTCCCCGGGCGATATTCTTATCGGCAATCAAGAAGGCTTAATTTCCTTCAAGGAAGAAGAGGCCAATCAATTATTAGAAGATGTACAAAAAGTGATCGCAAAAGAATCAAAGATGCTTGAAAGCATCGAAAAGAATCGTTCCATCAATCTCGATTGGATGTATGAAGAATTAAAAAAAGCAGGAGTGATTTGATATGAAATTATTAATGGACTTTATGATACTCAACCTCTTCCTCGGTTTAGGTTGGATTGTTCGTGAAAAAATAAAAGTATTACAAAAGATATTTATGCCTTCCTCTGTTATTGGAGGAATACTCTTACTCATCTGTGGGCCACAAGTATTAAATATTGTGCCTATATCTGAAATGATAGGAAAATATCCAAACTTCCTAATTATCATTATTCTTACCTGTATGGTATTTGGATCTAAGTTAGATAAATCCCGTATACGTTCTTATGCAGACTATACATTAGTAGCAGCAGGAACTTATGGTGTGCAATTATTCTTTGGTGTAGGTATAGGATGGATCTTAACTAAGATTTGGACAACTATGCCACCAAACTGGGGTATTACGGCAATTTATTCCTTCTATGCAGGGCATGGTGCAGCTGGTAGTGCGGCACAAATCTTTACGGAAAAGGGCTATCCTGACTTTATGGGTATCGCTATGGTTGTCGCTACAGTTGGCTTAGTTGCTGCTCTAACAATTGGTATGCCATTATTAAACTGGGGCATTCGTAAAGGCTATTGCGAATTCGTAGATAAGCCAGAAAAATTACCAGATGATTATTATGGTGGACCTCTACCTAAGGAAAAACAAACCCCTATTGGTTTAACAAAGACTTCTACTTCAGGTATTAATGCCATAGCCTTACAAATGTTCTTTATCTCTTTATGTATTATGGTTGGCTATGGGCTACGCTATCTAGGCATTACATATATCTCTGACTATTTCAAAAATGTAAATGATTTAGTATTAGGTATTATTGGCGCAATTATTCTTTGGCCAATTATGGTAAAGACAAAAACAGATGTCTATGTAGATAAGAAAACATGTTCTAACATATCTGGCTTCGCATTAGAATATTTAATTGTTTCCGCTGTAGCGACTATTTCAGTAGACGCAATGGCTGCTTATATTGTTCCAATTGCGATTTATTGTGTACTCATGTTAGCGATACTCACTTTCTTCTATGTCTTTATGAGTGCTAAGATTTGTAAGGAACAATGGTTTGAAAAGATGGTTAATGTCTTTGGGCAATGTACGGGTAATGCTGCAACAGGTATGACTTTATTACGCTGTGTAGATCCAAAGAGTGAAAGCTGTTCAGGAGATGCAAGTGGAATGAGCTTATTCGTCTTTATGCCTGTATGGGTAGGTATGATAGCCTTAGGACCAGAAATCGCTGTTATGCCTAATGGTACATTAATCTTATTAGCGATTGGTCTCGTATTAATGGTTGTATGTTATGGGGCAGGTTTATTATTCATGAATACACACCGCAAGATATCCATTAAGTAAAAAAGGAGATAGAAAATGAAAAAAGAATTATTATTACCAAAAGAACTCATTGATGCATTTAAGAAATTAGATACACCAAGTATCTCTGATGCAATGGATAAATTACGTATTCCTTGTGGACTACTCAATATTAAGCCAGTTGTGCCAGATACATATATGTGTGGACAAGCTTTCACAGTACATTATTTACCAAATGGTGAAATCAAAGGCACAGTAGGCGACTTTATTGATGATATTGAAGAAGGCGAAGTAGCTGTATTAGATAATAATGGTCGTTTAGATTGCACAGTTTGGGGTGATATCATGTCGATATATGCCACAAAGAAAGGCATCGCAGGAACAGTCATTGATGGTGTATGTCGTGATATTAATGTCATTCGTGAATTAAAGTATCCTATTTATACAAAAGGAACCTATATGGTTACTGGTAAAGATCGCGTATTTGTGGATAGAATAAATGAACCTGTAACAATAGCTGGTATACAAGTATGCCCTGGTGATTTAATCTGTGGGGATAATACTGGTGTAGTTGTTGTACCACGAATACGCGCTGAAGAAGTATTACAAGTTGCATTAGAAATTGAGAAGGTAGAAAGCCAAATTGTAGAAAAAGTAAAAGCAGGAATGTCATTAAAGGAAGCCCGCCAACAAACTGGCTATCATACTTTACAGACGCCAGATAAATAAGACTAAAAGTCACTTCTTAAGAAGTGGCTTTTTCTATGGTTTATGCTATTGTGTATACATGAGAATTTTAGAAGAATATAGAGAAGAAATTGTTATTTCAAAGTCTCGCTTTATTTGTTGCATGAATCGGGCAAAAAGTGAAGATGAAGCTAGAGCCTATATCGAACAAATCAGAAAAGAATTCCCTGATGCAACACATGTTTGCCACGCCTATGTATTAGGTGAAAATAAAATTATTCAACGTTCTAGTGATAATGGTGAACCTTCCGGTACAGCTGGTATACCGATGTTAGAAGCTATCAACCACGCTGATATATATGACATCGTTGCTTGTGTTGTACGTTATTTTGGTGGAATCAAATTAGGTGCTGGTGGGTTAATCCGTGCCTATAGCGGTTCTGTTACTTCCTTATTAGCTAAAGCAACTAAAACAGAAGAAGAAGCCTTCCAACAATATGAAATACAATATCCTTATGATTTATCTGGTAGTGTTGAAGCATGGCTAAGAAAGAATACTCATATATTAGATTTATCTTACGATGAGAATGTGACTTGTGTATTTGAAACTCAAAAAGAAAATATCTCACAAATCCTGCAAGATATTTCTTCTGGTAAAGCTACTCCTACCTTTTTAAGAGAAATCATCAAAGAAAAAATCATTGATGGCTAAGCCATCTTTTTTAAAATCCCCAAAGTTCTTCCCCTTTTGGTAAGAATAATACATCTAAATCCACTGGGCCTTCTATGCCATCTAAAGAACCACTGCCACTATATTGCCATATTTGGAAATGATATGGATATCTAGGCTTTGTGGCATATTCCGCTAACCAACAAGGAAATTCTTGTAAGAATTCCAAAAAGAATAAACCACCCAATAAATCCGTACTACCATAATACATTGGCTCATATCCTGCATTACGGATACGATGCATCCAAGTAACCGCAATCTTAGTTTTTTCTTCTTGTTTCAATACACTTATACGTGATATATATGTGCCATCGGAATCTTCCATATCAAAGACTACAGGCAAAGATATTTGACTACGATATGGTTCAATTTGGGCTAATACAAAGTCCGCTTCTTCGCGTGCTTCCTCTAATGAAATAGCTTGAGAATAAAAATATACACCTACTTTAATTCCATTAGCTAAAGCTTGTTCAATATTGGTATTAAAATATTCATCTTTATTCACATAGCCATATTCATATCCTCTATAGCCAACACGTATAAAGGCAAATTCCACTCCTGCTGCTTTTACCTTAGCCCAATCAATATTTTTTTGGTGTGCAGATACATCAATTCCAAATACAGATGAATAGCGCTCATCATCATAAGAAACAATATGGTCGTTCCATTTTAAGTGTGTAAAGTCATAATTGTGATTGGTAAGTGCACTTTCCACTGCTATTTCCTCTTCTTTTTCTATTTCACTTTTATAATGTGCTATACGCCACGTAGCCATAGAACTAAGCACAATAGAAGCGATTAATCCTGCAATGATCCATAAATAATCTATTGTAATTTTTCTATCTTTTAACCAATTTCGATTCTTTTTTCTTCTGCTCATACTCTATGCATTATACTCTTTTTTACTACCTGAAACCAAAGTTCAATCTGAATCTTAAGAAGTGAATATAGATTATTTTCAGGTGAACTACAATCGTGTGGTTGACGAATCCTTTGTTTTACGCGCTAATCTAGCATTAGTTTACACTAAATAACATATCGGCAAAAATAACTATAATTGCCATTATGCTACAATCTGATAAACCCCTCCTTTACTCGCTCCTTTGTAAGGTAATATATGTTTCCATACAAATCCTCTATACAAAATAAAATTTGACGTTCACACTGAATTCACTCATCAACACCAGATTTACAAGAACCACCAAAAAATGGAAATCATACCATTTTAGGGTCGACTTCCATTGATAGTAAGTTAAATCTTTATTTTGTTATATCTCTACGATCGTTGATTTCAAGTAGCTTGTCTGTTAATTGATTTTCAATACGACGTAATTCAACTTCAGCAGCTTCACGTTTTTCACGACCCTCTTTTTGAATCGCTAATACTTCATCTAATGTACTAATGAGCTCTTGGTTAGTGTGTTGTAATGTTTCAATATCCACAATACCCCTTTCACTTTCTCTAGCTGTTTCAATAGTAGCTTGATGTAATGTTTCTGCATTCTTCGCAAGTAATTCATTTGTCATATTCGTTACTTCGCGTTGTGCTTCCATAGCTTCTTTAGAATGCTCGATACCAAGAGATAATACAATTTGGTTCTTCCATAATGGAATTGTATTCACAAGTGTACTTTGAATCTTTTCCGTCATCATGGTGTCATTGTTTTGTACCAAACGGATTTGAGGTCCCATTTGAATAGAAACTTGTCTTGTTAATTCAAGGTCGTATAATTTCTTTTCAAAACGTACACAAGCTTGTTCTAAATCATTTGCTGCTTGCGCATCTTCAGGTAAATTAGAAGCCTTAGCCTTGGCAATCAGTTCAGGAAGTTCATTTTCACGTACTGCCTTTAGCTTCTTTCTACCTGCTAAGATATACATCGATAGTTCTTTTGTGTTTTGACCATTTCTTTCATAAAGTTCATCTAATAAAGCGATATCCTTCAATAATGTAATTTGGTGATCTTCTAATACACTAGCGATCTTATCTACATTCGCTTCTGCTTTATCATAACGAGCCTTAAAGGTTTCTACCTTATTCTTACCTTTATCAAAGAGGCCAGAGAAGAAGCCCTTCTTTTCCTCTTCTTTATTGGTTTTCAATTCCACAACAAGGTTACTGAGTAATCCACCAATTTCACCTAAGTCTTTCGTACGTACATTCTGCAATGCTGTATT
>JAFVFM010000226.1 GCA_017475415.1 Solobacterium sp. | reverse complement strand
TTGACTGGATTATGGCATGGTGCTTCTTGGAATTTTATCCTCTGGGGCTTATTCTATGGCTTAATCCTCATCCTAGAAAAACAATTCTTATATGAACGATTAAAGAAGCTACCTTCCTATATCAGCCATATCTATACATTACTCATTGTACTTATTGCATGGGTCTTATTTGCCTTTACCGATTTACAACAAGGCTTACATTATTTAGCGATGATGTTTGGTAAAGGTGTATTCGCTAATGGTATGACTTTATTCTTAATGAGAAACAATTTCGTTTTATTCCTGATTTG
This sequence comes from Solobacterium sp., assembly GCA_017475415.1. Classification (GTDB taxonomy): domain Bacteria; phylum Bacillota_I; class Bacilli_A; order Erysipelotrichales; family Erysipelotrichaceae; genus Bulleidia. Next base: position 10,323 of record JAFVFM010000226.1, on the reverse strand, counting down.
TGCATTAGCTTGTACACCAATAGCGAAAACTAGATTAAATATATTTAGAAGAAAAGAATGCCTTTATCTTCGTCCATTGCTTGTATTACTTGCCCTACTTATATGCACTGCCTTTATTGTGGATGCATCTTACAATCCATTTTTATACTTTAGATTTTAGGAAGAAGATTTATGAATAAGAAAAGAAATATACATGCATTACATCTAACACAATTTTTAACCCTAATCATTTTCCTTTTCTTCATTTTTCTTTTTACAATTGTAAATCTCTTTGCCCCTAAGCTTTCTTTTTCCGCTAATGAAAATCGCCCCCTAGCTAGCTTTCCGAATAGCAGCCTACAAAATATTTTCTTTGGTAGTTTTGATACAGAGTTCGAAAAATGGTTTTCCGATCATTTTGTAGGAAGAGATCATTGGATAGAAATGAAGGCAAATACACGTTTAGATCTATCCGCAATAGAAAATAATGGTGTCTATATTGGTAAAGATGGTCATTTAATTTCTCAATTTTACGATTATGATCTAACCACAAAAGAGAATAATATCTCCTTCGTTTTAGACTTTGCTAAACAAAATAATATCAAGATGAATATCCTACTTGTGCCTGGTGCAGCTTATGGAGAAGAAAAATATTTACCTTTTGGTGCCTATAATATCAATGAAAAAGAATTGATTGATTCCATATACGAAGACTTCAATAATAATGGCCAAAAAACAATCGATATTAGTGATGCATTAAAAAATAGTGAAGATAGCTATTTTAAAACTGACCATCATTATAACCATAAGGGTGCATATATTGCCTATCAAGCGATATGCGATGAAGTATTAAAGAAAGAAGCTTTGAATTTCAATTATACAGAAGTTAGCCCTACTTTCTATGGCACGATGTATTCTAGAAGTGGTATATTCAGCACAAAACCAGATGCCATTTATGAAATGAAAGCTACCCCACTCGAAGTAGAGGTTAGCTATGATGATGGTACCGTTACACATTCCTTATTTGCCGAAGAAAAATTAAAGGAAAAAGATAAATATACCTATTATTTAGGTGGTAATCACGCCTATGTACATATTAAGACGAATGCCAACACTAAGAAAAAGGCCATCGTCATTAAAGATAGTTTTGCGCATATCTTATTACCTTATTTAGCCTATGAATATGATGAAATACATGTATTTGATTTGCGTTATTATCGTGAAGCGATATCAAAGACTTTAGAAAAAAATATGGATGTTTATCTTATTTATGGTGTAGAGACGTTTGTAACTGACCCAGGATTGGCAGGTTTATGGTAATGCGTATTGAATTTAAGAAAATGGGTATCAATGGTGAAGGGATTGGTTATATTAACCATACCCCTATCTTTTGTGATGGTGTTTTACCAAATGAAATAGCCGAAGTGAGAATTATAGAAGATAAGAAAAAATATAAGAAGGCTGAACTCATTAAACTCATTAAACACACTAAAGATAGAATTAAACCCATATGTCCTCATATGAAAGATTGTGGCGCATGTAAATTAATGCATTTAAAGCCTCATGCCCAAACGAAAGCGAAGATAGATATATTGAGAGAAGCCTTATATAAATATGCTCATATCCCTTCTAACAAGATAGGAAAAATGCATAATGGTGAAGATTTATATTATCGTAATCAATGTAAATTACCTTTTGCGGAAGTAAATGGAAAATTGGTAAATGGCATGTATAAAGCTGGTAGTAATCATTTCGTGCAAATCGATACTTGTTTTGTGCATGAAAAAAGATTAGAAGAAATACGTAAAGAAATCTTAATGATTTTGAATAAACATCATTATCATGCCTATAACCAAAAGACAAAAGATGGCTTGCGTTATATTGTATTACGTTACCTCAATCATAAAGCACAATGTACTTTCATTACCAAAGATACGATCAAAAAGGAAACGATAGACGCCATTATGGCCATAAAAGATATGGATGGTTTATTTACTTCCATCAATACAGAAAAAGATAGTGTAGATATATTCAAGGGTACTGTGAAATGCTTAGCCGGTAATCCTACCCTATCCTTTCCAATAGAAGATATAGAATTCTCTTTATCTCCTAGAGCCTTCTTTCAACTCAATACCAAGCAAGCATTAGCTTTATACAAAATGGCTATACAAAAGATTGATCCTAGCTTTAATATGGTTGAAGCTTATGCAGGAATAGCTGCGATGAGTATGTTAGCAAAGGATAAAGTAAAGCATATCACAGCCATTGAATCCATAGAAGAAGCTGTAGAAAATGCTACACAAAGTGCGAAAGCGAATCATATTAAACATATAGATTTCTTATGTGCAGATGCTTCTATTGGCTTATATAAGGCTGCTCGAAAGGAATATATTGATACCTTACTTGTTGACCCTCCTCGCTCTGGCTTAGATGATAAGATGCTTGAAGCTATCCTTACTACTGCACCACATACCATGATTTACATTTCCTGTAATCCTAGTACCTTAGCGAAGAATCTAGCCATACTAAAGAAGGATTATCATATTATTAGTATTATTCCTTTTGATTTATTCCCTCAAACACCACATATAGAAACTTTAGTTAAATTGGTGAGAAAGTAGTACTCTTTCTCACTTTTATCTTGTTTTGAAAATTTACATTTAAGAATGAATAATCTCGCATTTTTAGTGTAAAATAGTATTTGTTAGTATTCATGAGGAGGTTGAGCATATGTCCACAAACTATGAAAAACTAATATCTTGTTCTGTTGAACAATTAGAATTCTTTTTTGATTCTCTAGTCCATAAGCCTATTAGTGCCTATGTTGATTGGCCTACATGGTTAAGATCAGAGGATCCAAAAGAGACCTATATTGGTGAAAATGCCTTTTATTTAGACAATGATGAAGAAAAGCCATGTCGTTTTCTTGAAGAAATAGAAGAAAATGGAAAAGTAGAAAGAGTCATCTATGAAATCCTTTCTAAAGGGCAAGTGAATAAACAATCTTTACCTAAGCATCTTGTTCGTTTAGCAACGGAAGAAAGCTATCCTGAAGAAGTAAAAGAAGATGGCTTCCTTGCTGCATTAGAAGAAATAAAAGAAGATAGTAAAGAAGAAAAAGATATCCCTCTTGAACAAGAAAGAACAGCTGAATTTGTTTCCTTAGTAAAAGATGAAGAGGAAGAAAATGTCAAAGAAGAAAAAGAAGAAATACAACTTGTTTTAGAAGAAGAGCCTAAAGTGGAAGAAACAAAAGAAGAACCACAAGACATTAGTGAACAAGAAGAAGCAGATAATATCTTTGCGGAATTAAAGAAGAAATACCCTCATGCACCTAATTTAGAAGAAACATTAGTTGTGCATAGCCTAAAAGATATTGCCGATCGCCCTGTAAAATTCGGAGATGAAGAAGAAGATAATTATGATTTCTTAGAAGAAGATAGTCATGCAATACAAGAAGCATCTACAGATATCACCTTCCCTAAAGATCCTTATGAAGATAAGAATCTAGAGGAAGAAAAAGAAATCCTTGAAGATATCGAAAAGACGTTGAGTGTGGTATTAGAAGATCATGAAGCTACAATCAATGATGATGAATTAACAACAGAAGATATCCAAGCAGCCTTAGATGAAATCGAAGAAGAGGAAGAGGACTTAGTATTACCTTATCCTATGCAAGATGAGGCCGAAGATGAATTAGAAGATACAGATGACTTCGATTTAGATGCCTTCGATCATTTAGAAGATGATGAGCAGGAAGATGAATTAGAAGATACAGAGGAAGATCTCTTTGAAGGCTTAGAGAATCCTGAAGGCCTATTAGAAATAGAAGATGACAATGAGAATACAGATGAAATGGATATTCTCAATATCGAACATACTCTATCTGAATTAGAAAGTATTGTAGCGAATACGCAAAGTATTGAATTGCCTGTATTAAATGATTCAGAAATCGTTATTGAAGATGAAGATAATACTGATGTAGAAATACATAGCTTATTATCCGAAATCAAAATGAAATCTGGTTTATTTGACCCAGGTAATCCTGAAGATTTAGAATTACCAACCATTGCCTTTGTGGCAGTTAATCCATATGAAAATGAAGATGAGGATGAAGACTAAATTCATCCTTTTTTGTTAGAATAGAGACATGGATACATATAAATTATTTGGAAATACCCTCATTTATGAGGCAAAGGAATATCAAGGCTTGCCCCTACTCAATTTTTTTATGGATTATCAATTGTCCAAAAAAGAACGCTACCTCTACCTACAAGAAAAGCGTATATTGATTCATCATCAAGCAGTAAAAAATGTAAATACAATAATAGATGGACCCTTAACGATTCATTTAAGAGAAGAAGATATCGATTGTAAAATAGGTAATAAAAGTATAGAAGTCATTTATGAAGATGATTTTGTCTATGCAGCGTATAAAGAAGCAGGCATCATTATACACGGGGAAGAGGATTGTTTTAATCATCGAGCTGCTCTATATCAACTAGAACATAATATGCACTTTCCTATTCGCCCCTTACATCGCTTAGATAAAGAAACCCAGGGCTTAATCTTATTGAGTAAGATTCCCTTCTTCCAACCTTATTTAGATCATGCCTTAAAGGAAAAGGAAATAAAAAGAAACTATATCGCTATTTGTAAAGGAAGAAGTACTATAGGTAAAGAATTTGTTATAGATAGCCCAATAGGAAGAGATAGACATGATGGTAAAAAATATAGAGTCTCTAAAACGGGCAAAAATGCCCTCACAAAAGCGAAAGTGATTAAAACAGATAAAGATACTACAACTTTCTTTTGTACGCTAGAAACGGGCAGAACGCACCAAATACGCGTACATTTAGCTAGCATGGGCTTTCCTATCGTAAATGATCCTCTTTATGGACAAAAAGATCCTCATTTTAAGCATATGGGCTTATGGGCAAAAGAGATTTGTTATATACAACCACTAACGAAAGAAAGAATACTCATACAAGATAAAGATAGAGATTTAAGTAAAGGAGAAGAATAATGAAGTATGATTTTACAACTAAATTAGAACGCATAGGCCATGATGCCTTAGCCGTAGATGCTCCATATAACTATCAAGCACCATTTGATTCTATACAGCGAAAAGAAGGCTTTTCGATTATTCCAATGTGGATAGCAGATATGAACTTCCCTGTATATCCAAATATTCAAAAGTCCATTATTGAACGTGTTAATCATCCTACATTTGGCTATTATTCTATTCGTGATGAATACTATGAAGCCATTATAAATTGGCATAAGAATCGTTATGGAATAGAGTATATACAAAAAGAAAATATAGGCTATGAGAATGGTGTATTAGGTGGTTTACTTTCTGCTTTAAGTATATTAGCGAAACCAGGAGATTCTGTATTATTACATTCCCCTACCTATATTGGCTTTACCATGTCCATTAAAAATGCTGGCTATAATATTATTCATTCCAACTTGAAATTCGAGGATACGTGGCGGATAGACTACCAGGATATGGAAGAGAAAATCCAAAAGAATCATATTCAAGTAGCTATCTTCGCTAATCCTCATAATCCATGTGGTAGAGCATGGGAAAAAGAAGAATTAGAAAAACTAATGGCCATCTTTGAAAAATATCATGTTTATGTCATTAGTGATGAAATATGGGCGGATTTATATTTATATAACAATAAACATATCCCTCTTCATTCCCTAAATGAATATGCGAAACAGCATACCATTAGCCTCTATGCCCCATCAAAGACCTTTAATTTATCTGGCTTAATTGGTGCCTACCATATCATCTTTAATGATTATTTACATAAACGCATCCTAAAGGCTTCCTCAAAAAGCCATTATAATTCGATGAATGTATTATCTATGCACGCTTTAATTGGTGCATATGATAAAGATGGTGCTATATGGGTAGATGAATTAAAAGCTGTATTAACACAAAATATGGATTATGCCACGCAATTTATTGATGAGCACTTCCAAGGTGTACGCTATGCTAAACCACAGGCTACCTATATGTTATATCTAGACTGTAAAGACTATTGTGAAAAGAATCAAATTACGATAGATACTTTATTAGAAAGAGCTTATTCAGTAGGTGTGTATTTCCAAGATGGTAGGCCATTTAATTTAGATCATAGTATACGCATAAATCTAGCTCTACCATATGAAACAATAAAGGAAGCCTTTAATCGCTTAAAAGATTATGTATTCATTTAAAAAGAAGAGTTCTTATAGATTAACTATAGGAACTCTCTTTCTTATTTCACAATTAATTTTCTCTCTTCTCCAACTGTAGGTTCAACTAATTTATAGACTACCTTTTCCGCTTGTAAGCGAGCTTGTTGTTTAAGTTTATCTAGATTCACATTCTTTTCTGCATCTTCTCTAGCTGCACTAATAGCAGCAGCGATATCTTCTTTATTTTGCCAATTAAATAAGGCAAAGCGCTCATCATAGAAACGTAAGCTATTCGTATCGACTTCAATAGATTGAATTACTGTTTCTGGTAAAGTAATCGTTACCGTTTTAGGTTTAACATCGACAACAGCTTCTGATAAATCAATACCCGCCCTAATATTAGCTGAATAAATCATAGAGAATGCCTTCTTAGTTACTAAAGGAATAGAACCTTGTTCATATTTAACTAAGTCTACATAAACCAAATTACAAGTGGTTAAATCACTACAATCCGATATCTTTTCCGATATAAGTGAACTCGTAATGGATTCATTTTTCTTTTTTCTCGCAAGAGTATTGGCAATAAATACCCCTAACATTACCCCAATAATTAACAATAATAAAACAATAATCACTTTCTCCATAATTACTTCTTTTCTCCCTTATCTCTATTATAAGAAAAAAGATAGCCTACTGCTATCTCTAATCAATCTTACCAAATAAATCAAATGGCCAAATTCGCCATAGAATACGTCCTACAATAACCTCTTCCGATACACAGCCTACAGCTGTATTACGGCTATCTATAGATACACTACGATGGTCACCCATCACAAATACCTTTCCTTCTGGTACTTGATATGGAAGTTTGATATTCGTTTCTCCATAGGCTTTTTCACTAATATATGGCTCTTCCATTTCTTCATTATTGATATAAATTGTGCCGTCTTCTGCAATATCTACCCAATCACCAGGCTCGGCAATTACACGCTTAATTAATATCTTATTATTGAAATAAAAGCCTATTACGTCCCCACTTTTTAACCTACCTGTTTTAATCGCCAAAACAATATCTCCATCGGTAACAGTAGGTGTCATGGAACTACCATAAATACGTAATACAGGCAGTAATAACATAGAAATTAATACAGCAATAGCCGCAACAGAGATTAAAGTTAAAACTGTACTACGCAATGTACTACCATAACGTCTTTTATAACGAATACGTTCTAATTCCTTCTCTACATCATTAGAAGAAGGCATTTCTAAAGTCTTCTTTTTCTTTTTCACCCTATGCCTCCTCTTTTTTTGCCTTAGCGATTTGTGCTTTTATACTTTCTAATTGTGCATTAGCTTCTTCATATATTTGTTTAATACTTTCCACATATTGATCAGCAGCTTTTTGGGCATCTTCAAATATATGATTAATTTCTAAAGCAGCTTCCGCAATGGACCCAGCTTTTTCTATTTTAATTGTTTTTTCATTTAATTTCGCTTCTAATTCATCATATCTTTTCGTTTCTTCTAATATTAATTCCAAAAGATCTTCTCTACTTAATCTTTTTAATTTCTTTGCGTCCATAAAGCTAGCTCCTTATTCTCTTAAATCTACCAACTGTACGCATTTGTCCATTATAGATACAGGCAAATATCGTTAAGTCATAGGCATCACTATCTTTTTCTAATATCTCTACATCAGTAGGCCATAATTCTTCCGTATTGACTAATTCATAATCGAAACGATTACCCTCAACATCGATAAATGTAGCTCTAGCACCCTTCTCTAAGCGATACGTATAGCCAAAATGTTGTGGATAGTCATGTGACATTAATATTAAATTATCTAAATAGGCAGATCCCATATAACGACATGGAGAAATATCTAATTGCGGATAACTCCAATCAGCCATAACAGGTAATTCTAAATTTAAATCAGGAATAATGATTTCACCAATATAGGAATGATCACCTACTTTAATCGTAGGCATTTCCATTTCAGGTGTTAATACATAATCTGGTAATATTTCAACACTAGGTTCACTTTCCGTTTTTTCTGCAGTAAATGTTTGGATATCCGTAAGTATAGAAGCAGACTGTTCACCAGCACGAAAACCTCTATAGTAGTTCCATCCACCATAGAATAAGCCTGCTAACATACAGAGCAGGCCTATAAATATACAGATTTTTCCAATCGTATTACGAATTTTCATTTTCCCTTCTCTTCAAGAATAATCCTATCACAATTAATAAGAATCCGCCTCCTAAAAGTACAGGAACTGGCCACCAAACTAAACCCGTATTAGGAATAGTAGGTCGAGGTGGTGTTGTATTTGATGGAGGAGTATTAGGAATTGAAGGGGTAGGTGTTGGTGTAGGATTTGGAGTTTCTGTAGGAACTTCAGGTGTTGGAGTAGGTTCTTCCGGTGTTTCCGGAATATATGAATTACGTATCTCAAAGATATGCATATTACGATCAACTCTAATTGTCCATTGTGCAGTTTCATCAAATTGTTCAGCAACAGTCCACTCATGTCCTTTTTCTAAATTAATGATTTCATGTTGCCAATTATTATCATGATTTAAGGTAATAATATCGTATAATTCACCATCACGATGTAAATGTACAGTTACTTCCACTTCATCATTAGGATCAGTATATTCCCAAATCTTAACTAATCTTACCTTTTCTACCTCATCTGTAGAATATTTAGGATTAATTTTTACATCATATAGAGGTTTACCTTCTTCATCAAAGGATGGTAAGCAAACCATAGATGGTTGTATATAATACACTTTATCATTCGCATAATGCATTCTACCATCTACTAAATATAAGCCTTGTTGTAATTGATCAAATTTAACAATACCAGATGCAGTATGTTTCGTAGCAGTAGCAACTAATTGGTCATCATTTACATAACCTTTTAATGTTAAACCTAAATTTCTCCATCCTTCTTGATCTAATGTAGATAAAGCAATTACTTTCTCATATTTCTTAAAATCACCAATCCAAGTGAAATTTAAATTCGCATCTACATCAGCTACTTTATAGAGTGAAAATTCTATATCATCAAAGGTAGAACCTTCAGGTAAATATTCAATTTCTAAACTAACAGGAAGAGTTGTATCGAAGCTTTCATAAGCATTCAAATGAATAGCGTTCAATACAAAAGCAAATATGACTAATACAATACCAAGTGTTTTAGCGATTAAACTCTTTCTTCCTTTCATATTGAATCCTCCATTCAATTTCTTCTTTTATTATTACTTGTACTAACCAATAAATAAATGAGTAAGATAAGTAAGATAGGTGCTCCCACAAATGGAGCAATATAGATAGGTTGTATCTGTGTTGCATCAGCTGGTACATATACTTCCTCTGGTGCATTCTCTGTTCTTCTACCTCTAACTAATAATCGATGAGAATTAACACCATATGGTGTACAGTTAACTAATGTACAATAATCCATATTCTCTTCGATAACTAAGTTGCTTAATTCATACGGTAGTACAACACGAATTTGATCAACTTCATAAGTTAATGTTCTACCTAATACCTCTAACATAAAGGTATCGCCTTCCACTAACTTATCAATGTCTGTGAATAATTTAGCACTAGGCAAACCTCTATGCCCACTAATGACACAATGTGTACTAGCCCCACCAACAGGTAATGTAGTATTTTCAAGATGACCAATCGCTATCTGCAATATAGTATCTGAAGTACCATGATATATAGGTAACTCGACTCTAATCTTGGGAATCTCAACATAACCCATAATACCTGTACCCGTTACATTTAATGTATTATTGTATTGCGCTAATCGTTCATCACTAATACTCGTTAATACATTCGTAGCTTGCACACCAGCATTAAATTCTTCTGCTTCTTTCCACATTCTATCGATTTCACTAGTATCTAAAGAGGCAATATTTTCACTATAGGAAGAAATTGCCCTAGAAGCATGGAAACTATTCCACCAATCCGCAAATGTAGGATAGAGCAGTAAGGACAGCCCTGCAATCATCACAAGAACTAGAAGCCAAGTTGTTAAACTACTACCCTTTTTCTTATTATTCTCTTTTGTCATTCCTTGCAAAGCTCTCCTTACTGCGTGATACCCCACACGGGGTATCACTACAGTATTCTAT
>JAFVFM010000225.1 GCA_017475415.1 Solobacterium sp. | reverse complement strand
CTTTGGCAATAATATTCGCCATCGTAAAAGTCTTACCCGTACCAGTCGCACCTTGTAATACTTGTTTCTTTTTTCCTGCTTCTATTCCTTTTACCAACTGTTCAATCGCTTGCGGTTGATCACCAGTAGGCTGAAAAGAAGAAATTAATTCAAAATGATCAGCCATTCAATATCTCCAGTGCCTTTTGTAGTTGAGTATCATTTTCATTTGATGTATATATGTCATACGCAATCAAAGACATGAGTGTTTCATAATCTGTTTCCGTTAAAATACCATCTTCTTTTAAGCCGTTATCCTTTTCAAATTTCAACAATACTTCTTTTGTCTCCTTTGAAAAATAGCCATCTTTACGATCAATTTTATAACCTAAATATTCTAAGCCATATTGCAAACCACTTACCGCAGTAGATACACTATCTTCCTCAAACTTTGAATTTTCTTCTATAGATGCATCCATTTTTTGTAATGCTTCAGGTATTTCTACAACAATATCTGGTTCTATACCCGTACCATTTATCCATACACCATTTGGAGAAAGCCATTTGGATGTTGTATATTTCAAAGCAGAACCATCGTCAAATTCACGTGTTACTTGTACTGTACCTTTACCATAAGACTTTGTACCTATAATGGTTACATCATCTCTTAATTCTTTCATATCTAAAGTAAAGATTTCTGAAGCACTTGCTGTACCTGCATTAATCAGAATCACAATAGGTGAAAAGTTATCATATAGTTTTCCATCATGGCTATAGATATTATCTTTAGTGCCATCCAGAAATTCCTCTACCATGATGACTTGCCCACCTTTTATGAAGCGACTTGCGACAGCTTCTAAAGAAGAAACATAACCACCACCATTGCCTCTTAAATCAATGATTAGTTTATTGATATTCTCTTTTTTGAATTCATCTAAATAGGCATCCATATTTTCGGCTGTTTTTTCACCGAATTGATATAAATTAATATAGCCAATTTCCCCGTCTAATATTTCACCATAAGCAGTCGCTGTAACGGGAGCTCTTTGAATAGAGAAATCCATCTCTTTTCCTTGTCTTTTTACCGTAATCACAACCGTAGAACCTTCCACACCAGTTACACGTTCTTTTACTTCATCGGAAGTCATACCTTCCACCTCTACACCATCTACCTTATAGATGATATCTCCACTTTGTAAGCCTGCTTTATCCGCAGGAAAGCCCTTAAAGACACGCTCGATAATTTTTCTATCTTCTATCGTAAAATATTGAATACCTATACCTACAAAATTACGATTAATGCTTTCACGAAAGTCCTTAACTTCCTCAGCACTCATATATTCTGTATGTAAATCTTCTTCGTTAGTCGTAATACCTTGTAAGGCTTGGTTTTCCAAACGCGTTTCTAAATCTTCAATATCCTTACCAAATAACCAATTATTTTGCATAATATTGATTACTTCAGAAATCTTATTGTTGCTGTTAAGAGATGGGGAAAGTGTAACACGATTACGATTGATTAAAGGAAATAAAGTACCTAAAGCCCAACCTAGCAATAAGGAAAATACTACTCCTATTATCACAAAAGCCCTTAATCGTTTAATTCTTTTTTCTTGATTAAGTATCGTCACTTCCTCCTTATACATATGCCTTTTTAAAGGAATGCGGATCATTTCTTCTTCATTCGTCAATTCATCGGCAACTTCTTGTTTTTCCATTTCTTCCATAATCCCTCTTTTCTAAAATGAGTCTCCATTGAGACTCATTTATTCTTTTATAAATTGTGTCTTACATAGCCTCCACCAGGTAAGTCTGCCACAATATGGCCATGTTCTATTGCCACAGTACGCTTTAAGAATTTATTTACAATCGTTATATCATGTGTAACCATCAAAATCGTTGTTCCATATTGTTCATTAATTCTTTCAAAAACAGCCATAATGCCATCTGATGTTTGTATATCTAAGTTTCCTGTAGGCTCATCGGCAATTAATACTTTTGGCCTATTCGCTATCGCTCTAGCAATTGCGATACGTTGTTGTTGGCCACCAGATAATTCAGAAGGAAAAGAATTCGCACGATCCCTCAATCCTACAATCTCCAATACTTCACTTACTCTTTTTTGTATCATATCTTTTTTCATATTGATTACTTCTAAAGAATAAGCTATATTTTCAAATACTGTCTTTGTTGGTAGTAATTTATATTCTTGGAATACCACACCAATATTACGACGATATAAAGGTATTTGTGAGCGGCGCAATTTGCGTAAATCTATACCTGCTACCTTTACTTCACCCTTTGTTGGCATCTCTTCAGCATCTAAGATTTTAATCAGTGTTGATTTACCTGAGCCAGTAGGTCCAATAATATATATAAACTCGCCCTGTTCTACACTTAAATTGATGTCATAGAGGGCCTTTTTTCCACTTTTTTTATATCGTTTATATACATGAGAACATTCAATCATATGCACCTCCTACATATATCTACATTATTCTATCATAAATTAGGTGAACTATAGGTGAATCCTTCACCATGCATATCTACTGCATCTGTTGTTATGACAAAAGCCTTATCGTCTATTGTTCGAATGAGTTGTAATAATTTTGTATATTGACGTTGAGATACGACACATAAAATCATTTTTTTGGTTTCATTAGTAAAACCACCAGTCGCCTCAATAATTGTTGTACCTCTTGCTAATTCCTTATCAATCATTTCCTTT
>JAFVFM010000224.1 GCA_017475415.1 Solobacterium sp. | reverse complement strand
TATTATTCTTAAAAACCATGAAACAACAGGTGATGGCTTAGTAACTGCTTTATTTATGCTTAAGGTAATGCAAGATACAGGCAAATCTATGTTGGAATTAAAAGAAGGTTTAAACATCTATCCGCAATTACTTGTGAATGTTAAAGTTACGGATAAGAATGCAGTACTTGATGATGCAGAAGTTCAGGCAGCTATAGAAAAGGTAAATGCTGACTTGGATGGTAATGGTAGATTATTAGTTAGACCAAGTGGTACAGAACCTTTACTACGTGTTATGGCAGAAGCGGAAACAGATGAGATTTGCGAGAAAGAAGTAAATCTTATTGCGAATATTATCCGTGAGAAATATGGTGCAAATTAAAGAGTTCGCTTGAACTCTTTTTCAAAAGGAGGTTATATGACTATTTTTCAAGAAAGTAAAATCGCCATACCTAAACAGAATTTAGAATCATGGGCTGTGATTGCTTGCGATCAATATACTTCTAGTTTAGAGTATTGGGATGAAGTAAAGCAGCTTACTGAAGGCAAGCCTTCCTATTATCATTGCATATACCCTGAAGCTTATCTGGTGGCACATCAAGATAGAGATATCTTAGATTTAGAAAAAGTGATGGAAAGCTATCGTCATAGTGATTATTTTAGGCTTTATCCAGATAGTTATATTTATGTAATCAGGACACTTTCAAATCAAAAGAAAAGAGTTGGTATTGTTGGGCAAATTGATTTAGAGGCCTATGACTATCATGAAGGCACAAAAGAAAAAATACGGGCTTCTGAAAAGACAGTAGAAGAAAGAATTCCTTTACGTAAACAGATTCGAAAAGATGCTGCCTTAGATGTATCGCATATCATTATGTATTGCCAAGATGAAAAGAGAGAATTGATTGAATCTGTAAATGTGTCAAATTTAGAAAAGATTTATGATTTCGATTTAATGCTAGATGGAGGTCATATAGAAGGCTTTCTTCTTATCGGAGAAGAAAAAGAAAAGTTCAATAAGCGTCTAGAAGAATATGAAAGAAGGCATGATTTTTTTCCTTATGCAATAGGAGACGGAAATCATTCCTTAGCAGCAGCGAAAGAAGCTTATCTGTATGAAAAAAGTGAACTAAAGAGGTATGCTTTAGTTGAGTTAGAGAATCTATATGATCCAATTCAAGTATTTGATCCTATACATCGAATAATCAAAGGTGTAGATGTAGATATATTTTTAAAGGAAATAGAGAAATGTAAAGGAGATAAGGAAACAATTCAAATTCTTACGAAAGATAATATGTATACATTAAGCTTATCTTCTGGAGGTGGTGCTGTTGTACAAATACAAGCTTTCCTAGATGAATATGTAAAACAATATGGTGGGGAAATTGAATATATTCATGATGTAAAGGAATTAAAGGAAGTATTAGATAGAGAGGAAAGAGTAGTAGGTATAATCTTACCTGCCTTAAGCCATGAAGCCTTCTTTGAAACAGTAGATGAATATGGTGTATATCCACGTAAAGCTTTCTCTATTGGGCAAGCAAAAGATAAGCGTTATTATATAGAGACAAGGTTTTTGAAATAGTATCTTTAGATACTATTTTTTGTATGAGTTTTCTAGTCATGTTAAAATAAGTAAAACGGTGATTATAATGAAAAAAGTAATAGGAATAGTAGAAGATGAAAGAGATTTAAATGAATTAGTAAAGCGTTATTTAGAAATAGAAGGATATGATGTTAAGGCTTTTTTGACGTATGATGAAGCTTCCCAACATACGCAGGATGATGATGTTTCTTTATGGGTATTGGATATTATGCTAGGGAATAAGAGTGGGTTTGACTTGATTGAAGAAATACGTGCTTTTGCCCCAGAAATACCAGTCATCTTCATGTCTGCTAGAGATAAAGAATTTGATCGTATTATTGGTTTAGAAAAAGGTAGCGATGATTATATTACGAAACCTTTTTCACCAAAAGAATTGGTATTACGTGTAAATAATATTATGCGTAGAACCTATAAAGATGAAGTGGATAAATTGGTTGTAGATGGCTACGAAATTGATGAATTACAACGAGTTGTAACCTATGCAGATGAAAAAGTTGAGTTAACCACGAAGGAATTCGATTTATTGATGATGTTTGTGAATAATAAAGGTACAGCTTTTTCCCGTGAAGCGATATTGGAGAAGGTTTGGGAAGAGAATTATTTTGGAAGTGATCGAGTTGTAGATGATACATTAAGAAGATTAAGAAAAAAGATGCCTAATCTGAGTATCAATACAATCTATGGATTTGGATATAGGCTAGGCTAATGAAACGTTTTACCATGTGGCTAAGGGAATTATCCCTAGTGCAACAATTACTTCTGATTATCTTTTCCTTTTTGATTATATTAGCAGTATTTATTCTGTTATTTTTATCGCGCTCAATTGATCGTTTCTCTGAAACAGAAATGTATCGAATCTTGCATAATTCACAAGAAACTATAGTTACTTATATGAATAATCATGAAGGCGAAGTTCCTTTATTTCACTATTCTAGTGATGCCTCGATTACCGATGCAGTATATGATGTAAATAATGATGAATTATATATTCTTTCTGGTAAAAGTATTTCTCCTCAATTGATGCAGGATATTAAGCGTAATTCTGCTATGCAAAATGCTGTTACTCAGGATTATAAAATGGTTCCAATAGAGGGGCAGGAGGGTGGAAAAGCAGCTCTATCTATTTTATATTCCATGACAAAAACAGAAAATGGTGCGATGGTTGTTTCGGTTATGGAAGATGACTACCGTATGCAATTTAGGCAATCACTAGTAAGTGGTGTTGTCTTTGCGAATATTTTGTTTGTATCCATATTATTTGCCTTATTGATGTTATGGGTATCTTCTTTAATTATTCCTTTAAGCCAAATTAAGTCCTATATTACAAAGATCAAAAATGAAGATAAATCTGCCACCTTAAATATACGTCGGCATGATGAAATAGGTGAAGTAGCGAATGCTTTGATTGATATGGAATCACAATTGGATAAACAATCTAAAGATAAAGAAGAAATGATTCAAAATATTTCTCATGATTTAAAGACACCAATTGCGACAATTAAATCCTATGGTGAAGCAATTAAGGATGGTATTTATCCTTATGAAACATTAGAAAAATCAGTAGATGTGATTATTGAACATGCGGATAGATTAGAAAAGAAAGTAAAAAGCTTAATCATGTTAAATAAGATGGGTTATCTTCTAGATACAAAGGAAGATGGGGAAAACCTACTGATGAATGAAATTGTTGAAAAGGTAATCCTTTCTGTTAAAGCGATT
>JAFVFM010000223.1 GCA_017475415.1 Solobacterium sp. | reverse complement strand
TTCAATATTATTATGAGTAGGCCAAGTTAAATATTTTGTCACCTCATTATCGGATGCCCAATTTCTAAACATCGCTTCTGCATCATCGTCATTCAACTTACGCAAGATTAGACGACTTGTTTCTATTGTCTTTGTCCCTAAATGTTTCATACAACTCCTTATACTGTAGTAGCTTAATCCTAATACTATTATAGCGAAATCTATATTTGCCTACACGCTTCCCTTCTCCTACCCCACAAAAAAGAGGTACTATTTTAGCACCCCTTCTCAGATATTAATATTGTGGCATTTGTGGCATTGGCATTTCAGGCTTTGGAATATCCGCAACAGCAGCTTCTGTTGTGATAAATAAGCCAGAAATACTAGAAGCATTTAATAATGCAGAACGAGTAACCTTAGTAGGATCAATGATACCCGCTTTATACAGATCTACCCATTCACCTGTCTTCGCATTGAAGCCAACATTTGTTTTAGCCTTTAATTGTTGTTCCAAAATTTCATTACCATCAAAGCCTGCATTTTCAGCTATTTGCATAATTGGTTGTTTTAATGCGTCAAGAACTACATTAATACCACGCTGTACATCAACAGTATCATTCTTTAATTTATCTTTCACCTTAGTATATGCTTGTAATAATGCTAAGCCACCACCTGTTACAACACCTTCTGCAACTGCAGCCTTTGTCGCATTTAAGGCATCTTCAATACGTAATTTCTTATCTTTTAATTCTGTTTCTGTTGTAGCACCAACTTTGATTACCGCAACACCATTCGTTAATTTACCTAGGCGTTCTTGTAGTTTCTTTTTATCATAATCAGACTTAGTATTTTCAATCATCGCTTTTATTTCTGCAATTCTTTCTTTTACACTAGCCTTATTACCTGCACCATCGATAATCGTTGTCTTATCTTTCGCAACTACTACCTTCTTTGCCATACCTAGGTCACTAACCTTCATTTCCGCTAGGTTTTCATTAATGTCTTTCGCAAAGAATTTAGCACCTGTCATAGCTGCGATATCTGCTAATTGATTCTTTGCATTGTCGCCAAAGCCTGGAGCCTTAGTTGCTACAACATTAAATGTACCTCTTAATTTATTGATGATTAATGTACTCATCACTTCATTATCATAATCATCAGCGATGATTAATAATGGTTTATTTACTTTTACTACCTCTTCAAGAACAGGAAGGATGTCTTGAATGGTATTGATCTTTTGATCTGTAACCATGATATAAGGATTATCCATAGCGACTTCCATCTTGTCTCTATCACTTACCATATATGGAGAAACATAACCCTTATCGTATTCAAGGCCTTCAGCCATTTCTAATTCTGTTTCAAAAGAACGTGATTCATCTACATTGATTACACCATCATTGCCTACCTTACCCATAGCTTCAGCAATAATTTGACCAATTTCTTCACTACCAGAGGAAATTGTAGCGATATTTTTGATATCTTCATTTGTTTTTACTTGATGAGAAAGCTTTAATAATTCATCAGAAATTGCCTTAGCCGCAATATCCATACCTTCTCTCATTAAAACAGGATTAGCACCTTTATCCACTGCCTTTAAGCCATTTTCAATCATTGTTTGGGTTAGAATTGTCGCTGTTGTTGTACCATCACCAGCTAATTCATTTGTATTATTCGCTGCTTCATATACAAGCTTAGCACCCATGTTTTCAAAACGATCTTCTAATTCAATTTCTTTCGCGATAGTTACACCATCGTTTGTAATAACTGGGCTACCATAGGACTTTTCTAATACAACATTTCTACCTTTAGGGCCTAATGTAACCTTTACTGCATCAGCTAGAATGTTTACCCCATCCAACATCTTTTGACGGGCATCTTTTGCGTATTTTATTTCTTTTGCCATATCTTTCACCTCTTATTCTACAATCGCAAGAATATCTTCAGCCTTAATTAATAAATATTCTTTATTTTTATCTGTAATTTCAGTACCAGAATACTTTTTATAAATCACTTCTTGTCCCTTCTTTAGATCAATTTTGACATTTTTGCCATCTTCAACCTTGCCTGGACCTACAGAAATAACCTTACCTCTACTAGGTTGATCCTTTGGTTTATCCGTTAAGATAATACCACTTTGTGTTTTTTCTTCTTCTTTACATTTTTCTAATACAACATAATCGTGTAATGGTTTAATCATAATTCCTCCTTTAGCACTCTTATTCGCTATATGCTAATATGTTACAACTGTCTTTTAGCACTGTCAACTAATAAGTGCTAAATGCTATTTCTTACATAATGCG
>JAFVFM010000222.1 GCA_017475415.1 Solobacterium sp. | reverse complement strand
TCAAATTCATTTTTCCTTTCCTTTCTCTCCCTTATCATAGGAATAATATTTACTAAGATTAACACAATTGTTATTACATATACAATAATTGCTGATAATGCATTTACAGTAGGATTAATACGCTTCACGCTACCATACACAAAGATAGAAATATTCGCAATACCAGGCCCTGTTGTAAATAAAGAAATAACGAAATCATCAAAGGACATCGAGAAGGCAACAAGTGCGCCTGCGATAATACCTTCTTTAATTTGTGGAATAATAACCTTCCACATTGCTTGTAAAGGTGTACAACCTAAATCTAAAGCAGCTTCTGCCATATTAGGATCTAGCCTCCGCAAACGAGGAAATACGGATAACATAACATATGGTATACAGAAGGCAATATGGGCAAGAACCATCGTCCAAAATCCCGTTTTAATGCGCAAGGATGTAAAGAATAACATAAAGCCTATTGCAGTAACGATATCAGGATTTAACATTGGTAAGTTATTTACTTGCGTAACTACCTCACGTAAGATGCGATTACTTTTGGATAAACCAATTGCTGCAATCGTGCCTACTATTGTCGAAACAACAGTTGCAATAATTGCACAAGCTACTGTATACCAAATAGCTTCCATAATCGAACGATTTTGAAACATCGATTCATACCATCTTAATGAGAAGCCAGTAAAGTTAGATAAAGATTTAGAATCATTGAAACTAAATAATACAACATAAAGAATGGGTGCATAGAAGAAGAAGAGAATTAAGACAAGATATAGTTTACCAAACCAAGTATTCTTCTTTTCCATTAGTCTGTAACCTCCTGACTTTCTCGATCTAATCGCTTAGTAATATACATAGAGATCAGAATAATAATTGCCATAATTAAGCTAATTGCTGAGCCAAAATTCCAATCGCCTGTAGAAATAAAGTAGTCTTCTATCAAGTTACCAATCAATACATATTGCCCACCGCCTAATAACTTAGGAATAAAGAAGCTTGATACTGCTGGTAAGAAGACTAACGTGATACCTGAAATTACTCCCGAAAGAGAAAGTGGTAAGGTAACTTTGAGAAAGGCTTGACGTTCATTCGCCCCTAAGTCATTAGCGGCAATGAGTAAATTTGGATCAATCTTCGATAAGGAAGTATAAATTTGTAAAATCATAAATGGTAAGAAGTTATATACCATTCCAATATAGACTCTTAATTCAGCACTGAAGGCTTCACTACTCAAGATACCACGCCACGCATACGTGCGTACAAGCATATTAATCCATGTAGGTAATGTGACTAACAACAAGATTAATGCACTATTATTTGGTTTTGTTTTAGCCATAAAGTAGGCAAATGGATACCCTACAAGAATACAAATTACGGTTGTAATAAAGGCCATCTTTAAACTGCGCCATAATACGGTAGGAAATATATCATCCGAAAAGAAACGCGCAAAGTTTTCTAAGGTAAATTGTAGAGTTAATACGGAATTTCCTTGTCGCGTAAAGGCATAGAACACAATCATCAACATTGGCACAATGATCATGACACACATCCAAGCGACATAAGGGTAAACTAATTTACTAAAATTCTTCATTCTAACGATTCATCTTTCTCATAACATGAATATCTTCAGGGTTCCACTTTAAGCCAATGCGTGCCCCTTCTGTAATTGGATCTGTTGTTTCCAATTTAATTTCACGACCTTGTGTAGAGAAAGTAATTTGATAATCACCTTCTGTGATATTCTCATCATCAAAGTCATATTTCACATCCCAGATTTCAACACGAGAGTCATCTTCTGTATTCCATGCATAAGCGTCAGCCCAACGAATTAAATCTGTATCTAAGGCAACACTTTCTTTGATTTCTTCTACTGAGCGATAGAAATCAAAGGCTTGAATACCTTCTTCATTGCTGTGATCTTCAACTACTGCAGGTTCTACAACATGAATTGTAATTTTGATTTCTGTTCCTGCACTTGTTGCAAAGACACAATCATAATCGCCTACTTTCTTTTCTAAACGATACTCCACTCTTGTTAAAGAAACATTTTCTTCTGTATCTGTATTCCAGGCTTGTGCATTAGCTCGTGCAATAACTTCCGAATCGCTTAATTCATCAACATCTTCTAAATCCATATAGAAACTAGATGCAGATATTTTTTCATGTGCAGCAGCATTTTCAATATCTCTTTCTTTTGTTACATGCATGGTAACAGTTTTTCTTGTACCAGAAGATGTTTCAACTACAACTTCATAATGCACACCCTTAAATAAAACAGATTTCACTTCACCATTTAATAAGCCATGATTACGTGCAACAATATCAACATCTTCAGGACGAATAACAATATCAACTGGTTCATTCTTTTCAAAGCCATAGTCTACACAATCATATGTTTCATCATCAAAGCTTACACGCTTATCTTCCACCATGATGCCATCAATGATATTAGAATCCCCAATAAAACGCGCACAATATTCATTTGCTGGCTCATTGTATACTTGTGTTGGCGTACCAATTTGTTCAATTTCACCATCCTTCATGATGACAATCTTATCTGACATCGTTAAGGCTTCTTCCTGGTCATGCGTTACAAAGACGAAGGTAATGCCAACTTCACGTTGGATTTCCTTTAATTCCATCTGCATTTCCTTACGTAAATTCTTATCTAAAGCACTTAAAGATTCATCTAATAGTAAGACACGTGGTTCATTCACTAAGGCACGTGCTATTGCAACACGTTGTTGTTGACCACCAGACATACTTGTTACGGAACGATGTTCAAAGCCTTCTAAGCCAACTAAAGAAATCATACGCATAACCTTTTGGTCAATGATGTCTTTAGGTTGTTTTTTAATTTTTAAACCGAAGGCAATATTATCGTATACATCTAAATGTGGGAATAATGCATAATGTTGGAATACGGTATTTACATCACGCTTATATGCAGGTATCGTTGCGATATCTTCCCCATCCATAATGACATGTCCTTCACTTGGTGCTAAAAATCCTGCTATAATACGCAATAATGTGGTTTTACCACAACCAGAAGGACCTAATAGTGTAACGAATTCATTTTCATAAATGTCCAAAGATACACCTTTTAATACAACTGTTTTGTCAAAGGTTTTTACTACATTCTT
>JAFVFM010000221.1 GCA_017475415.1 Solobacterium sp. | reverse complement strand
TCATACGCCCCTCAAGCGTACGTGTCTGCCATTCCACCACTGGCGCGCGTATAAATATTTTACTCTTGCAGAGGTTAATAGTCAATCGTGTTTTTGTGGCTTTTCTTGTAAGAAAAGTATATAATAGGCACGTTTACGAATAGTGAGGAGGCGTAAGAATGGAGTATCAAAAGATTATTAACATTGCCGTTATTGCCCATGTCGATGCAGGTAAATCTACCTTAGTAGATGCCTTTTTAAAGCAAAGTCATGTGTTTAAAGATAACGAAAAGGTAGTGGATTGTATTATGGACTCAAATGACTTAGAAAGAGAAAGAGGAATTACAATCTATTCTAAGAACTGTTCTGTTACCTATAAGGATTATAAGATTAACATTGTCGATACTCCAGGACATGCGGACTTTTCTTCAGAAGTAGAACGTATTATTAAAACAGTAGATACGGTTATTCTGTTGGTGGATTCTTCTGAAGGGCCAATGCCACAAACTCGCTTTGTTTTACAAAAGTCTTTACAATGCGGTTTATGCCCAATACTTGTTATCAATAAAATGGATAAACAAGATGCACGAGCAACAGAAGTCATTGATGAAGTATATGATTTATTCCTTGAACTAAATGCGACAGATGATCAATTAGATTTCCCTATTCTATATGGTGTAGCTAGAGAAGGGGTAATTCGTTATGAAGTAGAAGATACGAATGAAGATATCATTCCTTTATTTGAAACAATTATCCATCATACACAAGCTTATCCAAATATTATGGATGAAGATATTCAAATGCAAATTAGTGCCTTAGCTTATGATGATTATATTGGTAGATTAGGTATTGGTCGAATTTATAAAGGTACCTTAAAGGAAGCAACACAATATCAAGTTTGTAACGCAAATGGTACTTCACATACTGGTAAAACGAATCAAGTCTTTGTTTATAAAGGGTTAAGTAGAGTAGCTGTTCCAGAAGTACAATGTGGTGAAATTTGTATGATTTCAGGTATTCCAGATATTAATATTGGGGATACATTATGCCCAGTAGGTAAGAATGAACCAATGCCTATGATTACGATTGAGGAGCCTACTCTATCGATGAACTTTATGGTCAATGATTCCCCATTTGCGGGACAAACCGGTAAATATGTAACTAGTCGTAATATACGTGAACGTTTAGATAAAGAATTAGAAGTTAATGTAGGTTTACGTGTAGAAGAAACAGATTCTACCGATACCTTTAAAGTAAGTGGTAGAGGGGAATTGCATTTAACGATTCTACTTGAACAAATGCGTAGAGAAGGCTATGAAATTGCTGTTTCTAGACCAGAAGTAATTCTTAAGAAAATCGATGGTGTAACATGTGAACCGGTAGAGGAAGTGGTAATTGATGTACCAACCGAATATTCAGGGTCTGTAATTAGTAGCTTGAATGTACGTAAAGGTTTGCTACAAAATATGGAAGACTTAGGTACCTATAGTCGATTAACGTATATGGTGCCAACACGTGGTTTGATTGGCTTCCGTTCTGACTTTATCAATATGACACATGGTGAGGGTACGCTTGTACAACGTCTAGCAGATTATGAGCCATATAAAGGTGAAATACCTCAACGTGAAAATGGGGCTTTGATTTCTACAGAAACAGGCGCAGCGATGACTTATGCTTTATGGAATATACAAGAAAGAGGTCAATTATTTATCGGCGCACAGACACCTGTATATGAAGGTATGATTATTGGTGTATCGGCTAAGAATATGGATATGGGTGTTAATCCAATTAAGAATAAGAAGATGACAGCTGTTCGTTCTACAGGTAATGATGAGGCAATGAAATTAGTTCCACCTCGCTCGTTAACATTAGAAAGTGCGATTGAATTCATTAATGATGATGAATTGGTAGAAATTACACCTACAGATATTCGTATTCGTAAAAAGTATTTAACTGCTTTAGATCGTAAGCGCCATATGCGTGAAATCGGTAAAGTTGAAAGTGAAGAAGAATAGGTTATGCAAGGCATAGCCTTTTTTCATGTTATAATTCTAACTATGAAAAAGTGTGCAATTTTTTTAGCTAAGGGCTTTGAAGAATGTGAAGCCCTCATTACAGTAGATGTCTTGCGTAGAGCAGGATTAACCATTGATATGATTTCAATGGAAGAAGAATGCCAAGTAGAAAGTAGTCATGGTGTTTTTATTGTTGCGGATAAATTATGGAAAGAAATTGATGTAGTAATGTATGATGCACTCATCTTGCCTGGAGGCATGCCTGGTACGAAACACTTAGGTGAAAATGAAGAATTAACAGAAGCTTTACTTTCCGCAAATGCAGAAGGAAAGTGTTTGTGCGCGATATGCGCAGCTCCATCTATCTTTGGTAAATTAGGTATATTAGAAGGAAAGAAGTATACTTGTTTCCCAGGCTTTGAGGGTGATTATGGGGCAAAACATTTAGAAGATAAAGTAGTAAAAGATGGAAGTATTATCACAGCGAAAGGCATGGGTGCGACTATTGAATTTGCCTCATGCATTGTAGAAACTTTAGTGAATAAAGAAAAAGCAGAAGAAATCATAAGAGGTATACAATATCATTAATGTAATTTACATTTAATGAGGAAAAGTTAACTTGGGTGAATCAACCAAAGTTATTCATCTTAAATAAAGATTCCCTTGTGGTAGAAACAGAACCATTTACGGATCTTAGGCCTATGGGTAATGGGGCTGAGGCAGTGGAAATGCGCATGTTGCCAAAGGGAAACTTTTCCTTTTCTTTGCGTATACAATATGATTTTAAGAATACCTTTGACCAATGTGGTATTACCTTATATGAAGGAAAGAAGCGTAAAGCCATTATTGGTATAGAATATTATGATGAAGAAATAACGAAAATATCGACGATTGTTTACCATGGTGGGGTGGGAGACAAAAGTATAAGAGATATATCCTCTGGTATTAAATATCTCTACTATCGTGTTTGGTATAGAGGAGGCTTATGTCGTATACAATATAGCTTTAATGGCGATCGCTATTTAGACTTAAGAGAATTTGCCTTAAGAGGAGAAGGAGAAATCCATCCTGGTATCTATGCCTGCTCACCAGCGAATTCATCGTTCGATTGTATATTCAGTAAAGTGAAATTGGAGGATGAAACATAATGAGTATAGAAGAAAGATTAATACGCTATTGTAAAATTGACACCCAATCAGATCCAAGTAATGAAGAAGTAACACCTTCTTCAAATAAACAATTTGATTTAGCAAATCTATTAGTAGAAGAATTAAAAGAATTAGATTTACAAGATGTAGAAGTAGATGAGCATTGTTATGTCTACGCAAAACTACCGACAAATATAGAAGGGTGCTCAAAAAAGATAGGCTTTATTGCCCATATGGATACAGCACCTGATTTTTCTGGTAAAAATGTTCAGCCACGCATCATTGAAAACTTTGATGGGAAGGATATTGTTTTGAATGAAGAATTAACGTTGAAGATGGATAGCTTCCCATGGATGAAAGAATTCAAAGGGAAAAGAATCATGGTGAGTGATGGTACTACTTTATTGGGTGCTGATGATAAAGCAGGTATTGCTGCAATTATGGAAGCCTTAGTTTATTTATGCGCTCATCCAGAAGTGAAACGACCTAATTTATCGATTGCTTTTACACCAGATGAAGAGATAGGCAATGGTGCAAAGTATTTCGATATAAAGAAATTCGATGCTGAATTTGCCTATACTATGGATGGCTCTACAGTGAGAGAAATGTCTGATGAAACCTTTAATGCAGCTAGTGCGAAAGTAAGTTTCCAGGGTTTTTCTATTCATCCTGGTGAAGCTAAGGATAAGATGGTTAATGCAGCCTTAGTTGCCTCAGCTTTTGCGCAGAGCTTACCTGCACATATGACACCTGAACATACAGAAGGTAGGGAAGGCTTTATTCATCTACATAATATAAAAGGTGATGTAGAAAAAGCTGAATTAGAATATATTCTTCGTGATCATGATTTGAATAAACTAGAAGAGAAGAAAGTCTTATTAGAAAAGACAGTAGAATATTTTAATCACCTATATGGAAAAGATAGAGTAAAAATAGAGATAAAAGATTCTTACCATAATATGAAAGAAGTCTTGTTGGAAAAACCTGAAGCGGTTAATGTAGCTTGTTGTGCATTAAAGGAATTGGGTATAGAAATATTGAATGAGCCAGTTCGAGGTGGCACAGATGGCTCACAAATATCTTTTATGGGCATACCTTGTCCTAACTTAGGTACAGGTGGAGGTAATTTCCATGGTCCATATGAATATTGTGTAATAGATGAATTAGAAATGGCTCGTGATGTGATTTTAAAGATTGCTGAAATCGTAGTGAGGTAAAGAGATGATTGTAACTTGTACATTGAATCCTTCTTTAGATTGTTATATGGAATTTAATGATGAAATAAAAGAAGGAAGGGTGAATCGGTCCGTATTAGAATACTATGAAGCAGGAGGTAAAGGGATTAATGTATCTGTTGTCCTCAATAATTTAGGTGTCCCTACAAAGGCCTATGGTTTTTTAGGTGGCTTTGTGAAGGACTTCTATTTATCCTTATTGTCTAAATATGAACGAATTGAACCAAATTTCACCTACATAGAGGGGAATACAAGAATCAATTTAAAGTTAATCCATGAAGATACAGATACAGATTTGAATGCTTGTGGTCCTTATATTACAGATGAAGCGATGGAGAATTTACGTGCTAAAGTATCACGCCTAGATGAGGGTGATTACTTTGCCTTGTGTGGAAATACACAACCTAACCTCAATGAATCAGTGAAAGAGATGGTACAAGAATTACAAGATGCAAAAGTAAAAGTGATTCTTGCTACCAATTATGATTTACTCATAACACTATTGGATAAGAAACCATTCTTAGTGAAAATAACAGATGATGAATTACATAAATATTATGATGATTTGGAAGATGCGAAAGATTATGGCCGTATAGCGAAAGAATTAAGAGAAAAAGGCGCTGAGAATGTTTTGGTTGTATATGATAATGAAAAGACTGTATTATCTTGTGAAATGGGTGAGTTTACCTGCAAATTTGCGCATGATGATGTAGTAAATTCAGTAGGAGTAGGAGACTCTTTAGTTGCAGGCTTTTTGATGAACTATATTAGGTCTCGTGATGTTGTGGATAGCTTCCGTTTTGGCAGTGCCTGTGGTAGTGCTACTGCATATTCGAAAACATTAGCGACAAGAGAAAAGGTAGATACCTATTATCAAGAAGTAGAAGTGAGGAAGTTGAATGACTAAAATAAAACAAAAAAAATGGTTAGTGGTATTGTTGTTGAGCTTATTTGTATGGGGGTGTAAAGCGACTTCAGCTTCCACAAAAAGCGATGCTACCATAACGAATACTGTAGAAGTGGAAACAGCAGAAGCAGATATGAAAGGCTATAGCTTCGTACGTGATCCTATTGCGAGTTATATTGAAATCCCTTTAAAGGATTTAACGAAATTAATCAATGAGGGCGGTAGTGGTCTTGTCTATATGGGCTATGATACTTGTGATTGGTGTAATCGTGCCTTTCCAGAATTAAATGCCGTATTACAAGAGTATAACTTTACAACCTATTATGTAAATTCACATAGTGAACATTTCGTTTATACAAGCAGTGATGTAGATGAAATGTTCAAAGCTTTAGAGCCTGTGCTCAATGAAGATGGTAATCTATATGTACCATTAGTATTAGGTGTAAAAAATGGAGAAATCGTCGGCTTCCATAGTGCCCTGGTAGAAGATTATCACGCAACAGATATTAAAGATCCTAATGATCAAATGTCTGATGCACAAAAAGAAGAATTAAGAAATATTTATAAAGAAATTATTGAGAAAACGATAGATTAGTAAAAAGCATGGCCCTTGCCATGCTTTATCATAATTCTTCAGCGACTACACAATTACAACCTCTGTTTTTTGCTGCATATAGGCGTATATCTAAGCGAGAGATAATGGATTCTATATCTTCATTATCATGAATCTCTGCTACACCGATACTAGTTGTAAGAGGTGAACCATCTGGTAGAGCGATTTCACTTTCACAAGTTGAACGAATTCTTTCCGCTATCTCTTTACCTAATTCTAGATTTACATCATTGAGTATCAATAAGAATTCATCACCACCATAGCGGATAGGTACATCATTTTCGCGAGAGATTGTACGTAATATATTCGCAAAACGAATTAACATTTCATCACCTATAAGGTGGCCAAATGTATCATTTACAGATTTGAAATGGTCTAAGTCTAATAGTAACATACAGGTTGGTGTTAAGCGTTTAACTTGTTTACCATATCCATGTTCGATTAATTTATTTAAATATAAGCGATTATAGATACCTGTTGCTGGATCGACTTCAGCCATATGTTCTAATTTGAGATTAATTTCTTTTAAATCATTCAAAGATGAGTTGAGGGACTTTTGTAAGTCCTTTTCTTTTGAAATATCTACAATTTCTCCAATGAGCCATTTTTGGTTGCTGAAAGGATCTATGATACCTTTTGACCAATAAAAGGATGGATGGATTTCTCCATCAGCTGCATCAAAGTCTACTTCATAACTTAATATAGACGATGATTCAATGAGTCGCAAATCTTCCATTTGATAGCGTGCTCGATCTTCTATGGATAAATAGTCCAAAGCGTAAACATCTTTACCTAAATATTTTGCTCGTTCCATGCCAAAGAAGTCGGCATAACGTTTGTTGAAAAAAACAAATTTTGCATCTTCGTTCTTGATAAAAATAGGATTAGGTAGGTTTTCAAGTGCTGCATAAAAGAAGTTGTATTTCTTTTTTAAATCTTCCAATTCCTTTTTGCAGTCTTGAAGTTGTTGTTCTAAACTGCGTTCATCCATTTTTTTTTATCCCCCACTTGTATAGATATAATAGTATGAAAAAGATACTTTTGGCAAATTTTTTATCTGATTTTCCTTTATTTATACTGTTTTTTGGACGGGATTGTATAATATAAGTAGGATGTTTTGGCATATTTCAAAGGAAGAATATCAATCCAGTAAGGCATATTTAGATGTGAAGCTCGTTTTACGTTCAATAACGAAGGAATCGCCTTTTTCTTCTATACATGAACAAGTAGATTTTAATATTGTTTTAATCAATACAAATGAAATTGTAGGAAAATGCGATTTACGTTTAGGAATGAATGAAGAATTATATTATGCAGGTAATATTGGCTATCGTATCTATGAAAAATATAGGGGGCATAGGTATGCTTATCAAGCATGTTTAATTTTATTTGAAATCGCAAAGGAAAAATATGGAATGAAAAGATTACTGATTACTTGTTCACCTGATAATTATGCTTCAAAAAAAACTTGTGAATATTTAGGAGGGATATTGTTAAAGGTGTGTGATGTACCATATGATCATTGGTTATATCGTAGGGGTGAAACGAAGAAGTGTATCTATGAGTATAATCTAGAAAGTTTGTTATAATTAACCCATGCGACGAATAATTAAAATATTAACGGGAAGGTTAATGATTGTTGTTCCTTTAATTTTGTTGCAATTAGCCGCAATAGTACTTTTCTTTTATCATTTTCGTACTTTTGATTATGCTATACCAATTATGAATACATTGGCTTTACTTTTGGTGTTATATGAAATTAATTTAGCACGTGAGTCTTCATATAAAATAGCGTGGTGTATCCTATTGTTGGGTTTTCCTTTTGTTGGTGTACCTTTATATTTCTTATCGGCTAATAAGAAGATGCCTAAGAAATTAAGGAATGGCACAATCAAAGCTGCCAAAGGAATGGAGGATTTACTCAAAAAAACCAATAATGAAGTAAAAAACAAATTGACACACACACATATTTCCAATGTATTCCGCTATGGCGCAAATGCCGTAGGCTTTCCCGTATATCAAAATACGAAGAGTACATATTTTAATAGTGGGGAAGCTTGGGCTAAGGAATATTTAAAACGTTTGCGCAAGGCGAAACACTTTATCTTTATGGAATATTTTATTATTGATTCAGGTTCTTTTTGGAATGAGATATTGGATATTTTAAAAGAGAAAGTGAAAGAGGGAGTGGAAGTATATATCATATATGATGATTTTGGTAGTATCACTTTACCTTGGCATTATGATAAAAAATTAAAGAAATTAGGTATACATGCATATCGTTTTAATCCAATACGACCAGCCTTCATTATACAAATGAATAACCGTTCACACCGTAAAATTACCGTTATCGATAATCGCTATGCCTTTACGGGTGGTGTAAATATCGCAGATGAATATGTTGCTCGTGAAGAACGCTTTGGTTATTGGAAGGATAGCGCCATCTTATTAGAGGGAGAGGCTGTATGGTCTATGACGGTTATGTTTCTTGGTATGCTTAGTTATGTTAAAGGGGAAGAAACAATTGATTATCAAAAATACCATATTCAACCTCCTCGTGTTCATGCAGATGGTGTATATCAACCTTATTCTGATTCCCCTACAGATGGGGAGGATGTGGCCTTTAATATTCATATGAATATGATTAAACAAGCGAAGAATTATATTTATATTAATACACCTTATTTAATCCCTAATGAAACATTAAAAAACACTTTGATTCTTGCGGCAAAAAGTGGTGTGGATGTGCGCATATTAACACCGCATATACCAGATAAGAAATTGGTTTTCCAAATTACTAGAGCCAATTATATGGAATTATTGAAATCAGGAGTAAGGATATTTGAATATAGTCCAGGCTTCAATCATACAAAAGATATTGTAGTAGATGATGAATTAGCAGTTGTCGGATCGGTGAATATGGATTATCGTAGTTATTATCTGCACTTTGAAAATGGTGTTTTGGTTTATAGTGATCAAGCGATTCGTAAGATTAAGGGTAACTTTGAAAATAGCCTAGAAGTGTCAGAAGAAATAACGATAGAAAAATTAGAAAAAACCAATGTCTTTGTACGCTTATTGCAGGCCGTACTGAATGTATTTATGCCATTGGTATAGGAGGTAAATGATGCATAAAAGTGGACTCGTGCTTGAAGGTGGTGGAATACGCGGTGCCTATACAGCTGGAGCCTTGTCTTGGTTAATGGATCAAGGCTTAACTTTAGATTATGGAGTAGGAGTATCGAGTGGGGCGGCTTATTTAGCCTTATATATGCTTGGTAGAAAAGACGTATTGTACAAAATGGCAACAGATTATACGATACGAGATGAAATCGTTGGTCTAAAAGCCTTCCGAGCAGAGAAGCATTATGTAGCTTATAAACGTCTGTTTAGTCATTATTTAAAAGAAGTGGAAAAGGTAGATGTAACACCATTAAGGGCCTTGGGCTCACGCTTTGAAGTAGGTGTATATAATTTAGGATTAGGTTATACAGAATATTACAATGGTACGGCCATGAATGAAGAAATGGATTTGGTAAGAGCGTCTTGTGCCTTACCAATTGCCTCATCTGTAGTAGAAGTAGATGGCAAACGGTTCTTGGATGGTGGTATTACGAAAATGATTCCTATTGAAAGGGCTGTGGAAGTGGGTTGTGATCGTTGCTTGGTGATTACCACAAAGCCTAAAGATTACATTCGTAAACCAGCTTCAAAAATATTGGAAATGATGATGAAGGTGAATTATCGTGAGTGCCCACAAGTGGCAAAGGATTATCATATTCGTCATGAAAATTATTATAAACAAATCCAATTAATTCGTCAGATGGAAGAAGAGGGAAAAGCATTACAAATCTATCCTACTAGGACAATTCAAGTATCACGTTTTAAAGGTGATGCAGAAAAGTGTAAAGAATTATTTGCCTTAGGTTATCAAGATATGGAAAAACGCAAAGAAGAAATATATGCATTTGTGGGGAAGAAAAATGATTAAACTAATTGCGACAGATTTAGATGGAACAATTATCAATTCCAAAGGAGAATGTGATTCTAGTGTAAAAGAGGCTGTTAGCCTTGCGCGCCAAGAAGGAATTCGCTTTGCGATATGTTCTGGCAGACCTATTTCTTCTTATCAATCTTTATTACCTTTATGGGGCTTAGAAAATGAATGTGATTATTTAGTAGGCTCAGGTGGTGGCGAAGTATTAGAAATAAGCACAGGAAAGTATATTCAATCCTATGTATTAGAGAAAGAGTTACTATTGGAAATTATTGATTTGTATGAACCTTTGGGAATCATTCCTACACTTTATGGAAAAGATGGCTATCTTTATGTACAAGAATTAACGGAACAAACACGCATCATGTGTGAAAGAGTGAATATTGAACCTCGTGTTGGGGATATTCGTACGATGATTGGTGGTGCGGAAATAAAAGAGATGTTTGTGGTAGAGCCAAAAGATATGGAAAAAGTGGAACGCTTTTATCAAGAGCACAAAGATGATCGTTATGTAGGCTTTAAAACAGCTTATGATTTATTTGAATTTAATCATCCTCTATTGGCGAAAGATGTGGGCTTACGTATTATTGGTAATTTGATGCAGATTAATGAAGAAGAGATGATCGCCTTTGGTGATACAACCAATGATATAGAAATGCTGGAATATGTGAAATATGGTATTGTAACCGCTAATGGAACGGATGATGCGAAAAAAATAGCCTATGCCATTACGAATTCTGTAGATGAAAATGGTTTTGCGCAATATATAAATAAACATATAGTAAAAAGATAGGAGATTATACATCATAATCTTCTATCTCTTTTAATATATTCTCTTTTGGCTTATATTGTTCATCTTGCCAAGGTTTTAAATAAAGGCAATAATATTCATCATAAGTTAATTTAGAGGCATTTACTTTTTGTGCTAATTCGCTACCAAGATATCTAAATTGTAGAGGTTTAGCTTGTATTGTTGTGATGATTTCTTTATCTTTCGGATAGCGAAGAATAAAGCCATAATTCTCAATTTCATTTAATAGCCACTGATACGATTCGCTTTTTGAAAGGTCATCTCCTTGGTTATTGGTAAAGACAATTCCCATAGATAGGCCACTTTGGTATTCATTATATCCGGCGCGATTAATCATGCCATCTAATTGATTTGGTGTGTAAACAGATAATTGATTCTTATATAGTTGATCTAAATCTTCATATGACCAATAACTATTTGCGAGAAAGAAGGCGTGCCCAGCATTGATGGCTTTTTCCGCTAAGGCATTGAAGTTTTCGGCAGCCTCTTTGCGTAAGCGTTGGCCTTCAACAGCATATTGCAGACTAATATTTTCTAAATCATTTGGCACATAACTTTGGTTTAAATAATATTGCTTATTGATTAGGCTGTTTATCTTTTCTGGCTGCTCTATTTCTTCGGTTATTCGGAAGAGTACTTTATAGTCATAATCTAAGGAGAAGGCATCTTCACTATTGTGATCGCGGTTATTCAGGCAATCGGTAATATAGGATTGTTCATCCCATTGGTAATCAAAGGTTAGTAATGGAGTAAGCTCATGGAAATATAAGCGATTGAATAAATCATTTAATTGTAGGTTATCATAACCCATATCTTCTAAGCGACAATAGAGAAGAAGGTCTAGGTTAGAGATATCTTCTTTATTATGAATATTAGCATAGAGGTCTATATAATCCATATTGAGTGAGCCATCTATAATCTTCTTCTCTAATAATTTAGAATAATAATTCTTTTCTCTAATGAGAGAATAAAGGTCTTCATCTTCTAATAAGATATCTACACAGGCATCTTGATAGCCCATTTCTTTAATCTGTGTTTTTTTCTTTTCTCTAGGAACATAATAGATAAGGAAAGAACCCGCAATAAGGATTGCGAGTAGTACGAATATACTTTTGCGAAAACGCAATTTTCTTCTTCTTATTATTTTTGCCATAGAGATTCAAATTGAGCGAAAGGTCCTTTCTTTTCTGGTAAACAAGTAACTTTTATTTCTTCCTCTTTTGTAGGATGTTTGAAGGTTAAGCATCTAGCCCATAAGGCGATTTGGCCTTTGGTAGGGTTAGGGTGGTAACGTTGATCGTGAACTAATGGATAACCTCGAGAAGCGAATTGAACACGAATTTGGTGAGGCCTACCTGTATCTAAATGAATGGATACAAGGCTTTTTCCATCTTTTATTTCTAATATGGAATAGGAAAGCCTAGCATATTTACCCTTATCTTTTGTGCTAATATGCACTGTATTCGTCTTTTGGTTTTTTTCTAAATAATCTTCCAATATACCTTCGCGTGGAGGGATGCCATCAAGTATAGCGATATATTCTTTTTTGATTTTCTTTTGGCGCATTGCCTCACTTAATCGCGAAGCTGCTTTGGATGTCTTTGCGAAAACCATAGCTCCACCAACAGGACGATCTAAGCGATGGACTAAGCCAAGATAGACATTGCCTGGTTTGTTGTAGGTTTCTTTGAGATAGGTTTTACATAAATTGAGTAAATCCATATCTAAACTTTCATCTTCATTAACTGGAATATTATAGGGTTTTACAACACATAAACAGTGGTTGTCTTCATATATAATATCTAGCTTCACCTCTGCCATCTGCCACTTACCCCACAAGGTAATACTAAATCTCTTTCTTCCATAGGAATGGTGAGTTCTAAAGATTCTACTGTTCCTTTTCCTAAACGCTCTTGAATAGTAGATTTCATTAACATTTCTAAAGCTACTGCTGATATGCCTGTTGTATAACTATTAATTAAAAAGAATAAGCCATCTTCATCAAATATTTCTAAACAAGCATCAATTAATTTAACGATTTCTTTTTCAAACTTCCACATTTCTCCTGATGGACCTCTACCATAAGAAGGTGGGTCCATAATGATACCATGATAGGTTCTACCTCTTCTTTTTTCTCTTTCTACAAATTTTAAACAATCATCTACGATAAAACGAATTTTATGATCTTGTAAGTGAGAGAGATCACGATTGGTTTTGGCCCATTCCACCATACCTTTAGCGGCATCTACATGCACTACTTCCTGCGCACCTGCGCTTGATGCAGCTAAAGTAGCACCACCTGTATAAGCGAAAAGATTTAAAATACGTAAATCTTCATCTTTATGCTTACTAATGAGGTCCATCATCCAATCCCAATTCTTAGCTTGTTCAGGGAATAAGCCTGTATGTTTAAAGCCAGTAGGGGAAATACGGAAGGTTAAATTACGATAGTGGATGGTCCATGCTTCGGGAATTTGATGGATATATTCCCAATGCCCACCCCCTTTAGAAGAGCGATGGTAAATCGCATCTACATTTTTGTAAGTCTTTGCGTGAGTATTGATTGGCCATATGGCTTGCGGGTCAGGGCGCCTTAAAATAACATCCTTCCATCTCTCTATTTTTTCGCCATTTCCAGCATCTAATAAGGCATAATCTTGCCATGTGTTTTTTTCGTTTAACATGTTGTTATTATAACAGAGTTTACGCGCTATCTACTAGGTAGTCGTGCTATAATTAAACGCATACGATTCGAGGTGAAGTATGATTGATTTAGCGAAATTAAACGATAATCAGAAAGATGCAGTTCTTTCGGATGATCAATATATACGTATTGTTGCAGGAGCGGGTTCAGGAAAGACGCGTGTTTTAACTATGCGCATTGTACATCTTATCCAGGATCTTGGTGTTTTTCCTTCTAAAGTATTAGCCATTACCTTTACCAATAAGGCTGCAAATGAAATGAAAAACCGTATACAAGAAATGCTGAAAGAAGAAACATCTACTCCTTGGATTAGTACAATTCATTCCTTATGTGTACGTATTCTACGTGAAGATATTATGTCTTTAGGCTTCCCGAGAAACTTTACGATTTGGGACGGAGATGATCAAAAGACCATTATTAAGGATGCCTATAAAGAATTGAATTTGGATTCTGTTGTTTATCCATATGCTGCAATGTTGGACTATATATCCAATAATAAGGGGGCAAATATTTCTGTAGAAAGGGCCTTTGAGTTAGCGGGTTCTTTTTCAGCAGATAAAACAAAGGCGGAAGTCTATGCTTATTATGTTCGCCAACAAAACGCCCTCTATGCCTTAGACTTTGATGATTTAATTATCCAAACCGTAAAGATGTTTAAAAAACACACGGAAATATTAGAAAAATGGTCTAGACGCTTTGCCTATATCCATGTAGATGAATTCCAGGATATTGATGCCATTCAATATGAATTAATTACTTTATTGGCTGCGAAAGACAACTCTTTATATGTGGTAGGTGATCCAGACCAAACTATCTATACTTGGCGTGGTGCTGATGTAAATATCATCATGAATTTCGTAAAGGAGTATCCTAGCGCAAAGACCATTATTTTAAATGAAAATTATCGTTCTACTGATGCGATATTAAATGGTGCCAATTCCGTAATCCAAAATAATCATAATCGTGTAAAGAAGGAATTATTTACACAGAAAAAAAGTAATGTAAAGATTACGCATTACGCTAGTCCTACAGATTTATATCAAGCAGCTTGGATTGCGCGTAAGGTACAAGAACTACATAGCAGGGGTATGCAATATCATGATATAGCGATACTCTATCGCTCAAATTATTTATCGCGTCCTTTAGAAAAAGCTTTTATTGAAGAAAGAATCCCTTATATCATCTATGGTGGTGTGCGTTTCTATGAGCGTATGGAAGTAAAGGATGCCTTATGTTATTTACGCATGGTTACGCATGGAGATGATTTAGCTTTAAGAAGAATCATCAATAAGCCTAAGCGTGGTATTGGCAATAAAACAATGGATACATTAATCGCTAGAGCTAGAGAAAAGAATTTGAGCATTTATGAATTGTTAAAGGAAGAAATACCAGTAAGTGGTAAGGCGCAAAAGACATTAGCTGCTTTTGTGGAAAAGGTGGAGTCATGGCGTAAACTTGCACAAGGCGGTGAGATGGAAGTCTTTGCCTTATTTGAGCATATTATGCAAGATAGTGGCTATCAAGCAATGTTAGAGGAAGAACAAGAATTAGATCGTATTGAAAATATCAAAGAGTTAATTGATGATGTGAAAGAATTCAGTGAAACAAATCCAGACAGTGATTTAGATGAATATTTACAAATGGTATCGCTATATGGTGATCGTGAAGAAACAATGAGTTCTGATTTTATTCAATTAATGACTGTACATGCCGCAAAGGGCTTAGAATTTGATACCGTCTTTGTGACGGATATGAATGAAGGTATTTTCCCTAATGAACGGTCAATGAATGAGGGCTTACAAAAGGGAATAGAAGAAGAAAGGCGTCTAGCTTATGTTGCTTTTACACGAGCTGAGAATAAATTATTTCTAACCGAAGCTGGTGGCTTTAGTTATATCTTGCAAAGACAAAGGACGACCTCACGCTTTATCAAAGAAATTGATGAAGCTTATATAGAACATATGGGCGTTTCTCAAGAAGTAGAGAAAGGAATGTATCATTCTTCCTTCCATGAAGAAGTAAGAACACCATCCTTTAGTGAGCGCTTGCGTAGTGCGGCAAATATTAGTTTTAATAAGGGGGAAGCTGTTGTGCATGATAAATTCGGCGAAGGTGTTGTGTTATCCTGTGCAGATGGCTTTGTGGAAGTTGCCTTCTCACATCCATATGGAGTGAAGCGTATTATGGCTGGGCATCCAACTCTGCATAAGAAAAGTGAGATGAATTAATATGGACAAAATGAAACGGATGGAAGAGCTTGTTGAGCAACTAAATAGGGCTTCAGATGCTTACTATAATGGTAAGGGCGAAATCATGAGTGATTTTGAATGGGATAGGCTTTTTGATGAATTAAAATCATTAGAAGAAGAAACCCAAACCATATTAGAGGATAGTCCTACAATACAAGTATCTAAAGATGAAACAGTTGGTGAGAAGGAAGAACATGAATTCTTGGCCTTATCTTTGGCAAAGACAAAGAAAATCGAAGATTTAGAAAAGTGGGCTATAGGAAAGGAAATATGGATTTCTTGGAAGCTGGATGGTTCTACTTTAGTCGTTACCTATGATAATGGTAAATTAACGAAAGTAGTGACACGTGGAGATGGCCATGTAGGTACAAATATTACTCATTTAGCTTCAGGAATAGAAGGTATATTACCTACAATTAAAGAAAAGGGCCATGTGGTTATTCGTGGTGAAGTATTAATCTCTTATGCTGATTTTGAAACATATGTAATGGAAACAGGTGAAGATTATGCTAATCCAAGAAATCTAGCAGCTGGTTCTTTATCTTTGAAAAGTATAGATGAATTAAAGGATAGGCATTTACACTGGATACCTTTTACCTTAGTACATAGCGATAAGGAAATATCTTCTTGGGGTGATAGAATGGCCTTTTTAGAAGAAGAAGGCTTTACGGTAGTTGAACATACATTAGTCAAAGAGCCTAGCTATAAGAATATACAAGAAGTAATTGATGCTTATACAAAGCGTGTTACAAGTGGAGAGAATCCCTATCCTGTAGATGGCTTAGTGATTTGTTATGAAGATGTAAAATATGCAGAAGGCGGTAGTGTAACAGGGCATCATGCAACACGATCTGGCTATGCCTTTAAATGGCAAGATGAATCTAAAGAAACAAAATTAGATCATATTGAATGGTCTTGTGCAGCAAGTACCATTACACCGGTAGCGATATTTGAACCTATACAATTAGAAGGTACAACAGTAAAAAGAGCCTCCTTATGTAATCTAAGTGAATGTGAACGTTTAGGTATAGGCGCTAAAGGAACGGTATTATCTGTAATTAAGGCAAATAAAATCATACCTAAGATTATTCATGTCACAAAAACAGAAGGTAATTTAGAGATACCAGAAGTATGTCCTGTATGTGGAGCTAAGACAAGAATTCAAATTAGTGAAGAAAGCTTAACGAAGACATTAAAATGCACGAATGATGCTTGTCCAGCTAAGCAATTAAAGAAATATGCACGTTTTGTCTCGAAGGCTGGTATGGATATCGATGGTATTTCTGAAGCTACCTTAGCGCGATTTATAGGCGAAGGTTGGATTAAGAATTATGGGGATATCTTTAGGCTTAAAGCTCATGCAGAGGAAATCGCAAAGCTAGATGGTTTTGGGGAAAAGAGTAGCCAAAATATAGTGGATAGTTTAGAAAAAGGTAGGCATGTTGATGAACAAAAATTCATCTATGCCTTGAATATTCCTTTAGTGGGCATTGATGTGGCGAGAAAGTTATTATCCAAATATCATCTAAAGGAATTGATCACTATAGCGAGTAGTAGTGAAGATACAGAAGTCTTTTCAGATATTGATGGAATAGGAAAAGAAAAATCCTCTTCATTTGTGAGATGGTTTCAAGAAGAAGAGAATCAAAAGAATGTAGAAGATGTTTTATCTTTATTAGAGATAGAAGAAAGTCAATTAGAGGCTAGTGGAAGCTTATGCAAAGATTTAACCTTCGTGGTTACTGGTGATGTGCATCATTATCCTAACCGTAATGCCTTAAAAGCCTATATAGAATCACAAGGTGGTAAGGTAACGGGTTCAGTTTCTAAGTCTACAAACTATTTGATTAATAATGATGTAAATTCAACGTCTTCTAAGAACCAAAAGGCAAAAGAATTAGGTATTCCTATTCTTTCAGAAGATGAATTTATAGAGAAATTTGTACAGGAATCAGTATAATAATACAGAAGGAAAGGAAGGGTAGTTATGAGTGAAGTGAAAGATAGAGAATATTTTAAGAAGCTTGCCCAACAATTATTGTTTAGGCTTTCCGATGAAGAAGCAGACAGCATTGTAAAGGAGTTTTCTACATTAGAGAAACAAATGGCTCTTTTGGATGCAGTAGATACAGAAGGAGTAGAGGAAATGATTTATCCTTTTGAAGAAGATACTTACTTCTTACGTGAAGATGAGGTGAGTCATGTGATTAGCCAAGAGGAAGCAGTAAAGAATGTAAGTAAGAAGGTAGAAGGTCATTTTGTCTTACCGAAGGTGGTGAAATAATGATTAAGGAATTAGCGAAGAATAAAGAAGGGGCTAAGGAAAGATGCCTTAAGGCTTATGAAGAAGCTAAAAAATTACAGGATAAATTAAATCATGTAATTACTTTTATTGATCCTAGTGAACAATGTGAAGAAATCAAAGAAGGAAAAATGGCAGGCGTGCCTATTGCCTTAAAGGATAATGTGAATACAAAAGGGATTAAAACAACAGCGGCTTCACAAATCTTATCGAATTATGTGCCTATTTATGATGCGCATATTGCCACAAAATTAAAGGATGCAGGGGCTGTTTGTATCGCAAAAACATCGATGGATGAATTGGCTATGGGTGGTACAAATTTAACAAGTTTTATTGGTCCTGCTTATAATCCTTGGGATACAAGAAGAATGACAGGTGGTTCATCAGGTGGAAGTGCTGCAATTGTAGCTAGTGGTACAGTACCTATGGCTATTGGTAGTGATACAGGTGACTCCGTGCGTAAACCAGCTTCCTTTTGTGGGGTAGTTGGGGTAAAGCCTACTTATGGTAGAATCTCACGTTATGGAATCATTCCTTATGCATCTTCTTTGGATCATGTTGGTTATTTCACAAGAAGCGTAGAAGATGCAGCTTTAACATTAGAAGTACTAGCTGGTAGGGATGATAGAGATATGACATCTTCTTATCGTGAAGTAGAAGCATATTCTGAATTATTGAATGGTGATTTAAAAGGAAAAAGAATTGCTATATTAAAGAATGTTACAGATGCTTTGCATGAAGAAGAAACAAGAAAAATCTTCTTTGATTTAATGAAGAAGATGGAAGAAAAGGGTGCGATTGTAGAAGAAGTGAGCTTAGATGAAAATCTCATGAAGGCAATTTTACCGACTTACTATCTGATTGCGAATTGTGAAGCAACAAGTAATCATTCTAACTTAGATGGCTTGCGTTTTGGTTATCGTGAAGAAGGCAGTGATATGCAAGAAATCATGACGAATACACGCACAAAGGGTTTTGGACCATTAATTCGCCGTCGTTTCGTTATTGGCTCTTATGGTCTATTCGAGGAAAATCAAGAACGTTTATTCCGCAAAGGCCAAAAGGTAAGACGTTTAATTGTAGAAGAAGTAAAGTCTTGTTTAGAAAAATATGATGCAATAGTTGCACCAGCTTCTGGTAGTATTGCCCCGTTAATTGATGCGCAAAAGGATCAAGATGAATTGAGTGATGAATATTTAATTACCGAAAACTATATGGCTTTAGCGAACTTCTCGGGTTATCCTTCTATGACTGTTCCAATGGGCTTTATTGATGGCTGTCCTATTGGCATCAATATTACCTGTGGGGCATTTGAAGAAGTAAAAATGTTCAATATTGCGGAAGGTATTGAAGAAATAACAGGTTATAAAGACTTGAAGGCGGAGGTGAAATAATGGAATACGATGTAACTATAGGTATTGAAATTCACTGTCAACTGAAGACAAACACAAAGATGTTTTCTGGTGCGCCTACTAGCTTTGGTCGTATGGCTAATACTTGTGTGAATGAAATTGATTTAGGTCATCCAGGTACTTTGCCTTGTTTGAATAAGGAAGCAGTAGCTAAGGCAATTCAAGCTTGTACTGCCTTACATTTGGAAATTGATCCATTAGTGAAATTTGACCGTAAGAATTATTATTATTCTGATTTACCAAAAGGCTTCCAAATTACCCAACAATTTCATCCAATTGGTAGAAATGGCTATATCAAAATTGTAACGGATGAAGGTGAGAAGAAGATTCGCATTAATCGTATTCATATGGAAGAAGATACAGCGAAACAATTCCATCTTTCTAAGATGTCTTTGTTGGATTTCAATCGTGCTGGTACACCATTAGTAGAAATTGTATCAGAGCCTGATATGCACAATGGGCAAGAAGCAGAAAAGTATGTAGAAGCCTTACGACAAACGTTATATTACTTAGGTGTGAGTGATGCAAAAATGGAAGAAGGTTCCATGCGTTGTGATGTTAATGTATCCATTTCTCCTAAGGGTAGTGGTAAATTAGGCACAAAGAATGAAATTAAGAATTTGAATTCTATTTCTCATATTGGTAAAGCTATCGATTATGAAGTAGAAAGACAAAAGGAACTCATTGAAAAGGGTGAAGAAATCTTACAAGAAACTAGGCGTTTTGATGAAAAGACAAATACAACTGTTTTAATGAGAAGAAAAGAGGGAAATGTAGATTATAAATTCTTCCCTGAACCAAATATTTTCCCTATTCGCTTAGATCCTGCTTGGATTAAAGAAATTCAAGAGAATATGGGTGAATTACCAGAAGAAAGAAAAGAGCGTTATTTGAACCAATATGGTTTAAGTGAACATGATGTAGATATTTTAATTGCGAATAAAGAAATGTCAGAATTCTATGAAAATATCATGAAGCATACGGATAATGCGAA
Organism: Solobacterium sp.; assembly: GCA_017475415.1. Taxonomy (GTDB): domain Bacteria; phylum Bacillota_I; class Bacilli_A; order Erysipelotrichales; family Erysipelotrichaceae; genus Bulleidia. Next base: position 2,925 of record JAFVFM010000221.1, on the reverse strand, counting down.
GAGTGCATGTAATTGGTTATTAGGTGATGTGAGTGCCTACCTCAATAAACATGAATTAAGTATTGAAAATAGTTCTCTAAAACCAGAAGCGATTGCGAAATTAGTCGCTTTAGTGGATGAAGGTAAGATAAGTGGTGCGCAGGCTAAGAAATTAGTGGATGATATGATGGAAGGCAAAGATCCTGAAGAAAGTGCTAAAGAAAAGGGTATGGCACAAGTAAGTGATGCTTCAGCCTTAACGGATATGGTGAATTCTGTATTAGACGCTAATCCTCAAGCTATTGAAGATTTCAAAAATGGTAAGGATAAGGCTATAGGCTTCTTGGTTGGCCAAGTAATGAAAGTTTCTAAAGGAACAGCTAATCCTGCTATGGTAAATAGCATTCTTAAAGAAGAATTAAGTAAGAGATAGTAGATATTCTAAAAGAAAAAGGGTAAAATATCTAAACGGAGAGAAACATGGCTCGTAAAGTAAAAACAAAGAAAAATAGACATTTTACCGGACTCTTGTTCTGGATATGTCTCATCTTATTATCTGCACCATTTGTCGTATTGGGTTGGATTTTATTTTCTTCCCGTATGGATACAGGTGCACCAGTTATTGGAAATCGTTATGATGGTGACTTAGATCCTGCAATTACACGTGCACAACTTGAAGAAGTAGCTACTGCTGTAAAAGGAGTAGGTGGTATAGAGGATAGCGATGTTGAGCTCGCTACAGCTACCTTACGTGTATATGCAGATATAGCTGATGCATCAAATGCTGAAGAAGCAACCAATAAAGCAAATGAACTATATAGTGTTGTTTCGACCATATTGAATCCTGAGATATATTTTAGTCAAACTGATGATAAGAAGATGTATGATATGGAAATCCATGTCTACAACTTAGCCGAAAATAGAGAGGCAGAGAATTTCGTTTATGTAATAGAGACAAAAACTTCTTCTATGCCTTCTCCTCAAGCACAGTTAGTGTCTGAGCCAAAGAATCCTGAGTTAGCGGAAGCCTTACGTCATGATGTAAGAATGCGTGCTGGTGAAAAAGAAGCTGAGGATCAAGGCGGTATTTATATTGGTGATGGTAGTGACCAAAGTATGCCTGGTGAAGATAATGAACAAGGACAGGAAGGATAGAGGTTAGATTTAACCTCTTTTTTTACATATGAAGAAGAATGATACATTTATAGCAACATGCTTAGGATATAACGTTGATGGTTTAGGTGTAGTGCGCATCGATGATTTTGTAGTATTTGTAAAGGGACTATTAAAAGGGGAAGAAGCAGAAATTGGTATAACAGCTCTAAAGAAGAATTACGCTTATGGCAGAGTTGTAAAAATACTAAAGGCATCAAACCATAGAGTAGAAGCAAAATGTGCAATACATAAGCAATGTGGCGGTTGTCAATTGCAGATTATGGACCAAAAAGAACAGGCTAGCTTTAAAGAAGAAAAAGTGAAGGATTGTTTCCGCCAAAACGCAAAGATGGATATTACACCATTGCCAATTCTATGTAGTGAACATATTTATCATTATCGTAATAAGGTGCAAGTACCTGTGCAATATAAAAATGGAGAAACCTTAATGGGTTTTTATCGTGAACATACAAATGAGATTATTCCTTATACTTCATGTGTTGTACAAAGTGAATTATCCAATGCGATTACCTTAAAGGCTAAAGAATTCTTTATTCACCATCATTCGAGTAAGGATGTACGCCATGTTTTAGTGAAGCATGCACATAGAAGTGGGCAAGTTATGATTTGTTTAATCTTAAGAAAATTTCCTATTTCTTGGCAAGAGGCTTTTATGGATGAAATGGTAAATGCTTTTCCTATGATTAAAAGTATTACGGCTATCCATAATAAAAGAGAAGATAATATCATCCTCGATGGGGAAGAAAAATTAATCTATGGCAAGCCATATATAGAAGAAGAATTATTAGGCAAGATATTTTTAATACATGCGAAATCTTTCTTTCAAATTAATCCATATTCTACTGAATTGTTGTATCAAAAGGCAATTGAATATGCGATGTTAGAAGGTAATGAAGTATTAATTGATTTATATTGTGGTACTGGCACAATTGGTTTACTTGCCGCAAGTAAAGCAAAAAAAGTATATGGTATAGAAATTGTAGAAGATGCCATTAAAGATGCCAAAAGAAATGCTGAAAGAAATGGTATTACAAATATAGAATTCATTAATGCGGATGCCCAAAAGGGGGCAGCAATGTTATTGCGTTCTAAAATAAAAGCAGATGTAGTAATCGTTGATCCACCACGCAAAGGTTGTTCTAAAGATACCTTAGACGCAATTGTGAAAATAGCACCTAAGCGATTAGTTTATGTATCCTGTGACCCGGCTACTTTAGCAAGAGATATAAAATACCTAGAAGGTAAATATGATGTAGAAGAAATACAACCTGTAGATATGTTCCCACAAACAACACATGTCGAGACTATCGTTTTACTCCAAAGACGAACTGCTTGAAATCCTTTATTTTACGCTGTTTTATCCACATTCCTACTTTGAAGTAGATGAGCATGGATACCGTAAAAAGGTCCAAAAAACACATATTCAAGTCTCTGTAGCTATTGATATCGTAACGGTAGATACGTCTGAAGAGGCTGATCCTGAAGAAATAAGAAGAAAGATAATTTATCTAAGTAAAGACTTCCTTGGAGAATACAGGGATATTGAAATAATGCGTATTTTAGGGCTTTCTTATAGTACTTACTACTATCATAAGAAGCATATTAAGCGCGCAAAATATAGAAAAAAAGAAGAGGAGAATGACTGATTTCCGGTCGTGTTCCTTTTTCGTATTTAAACGATAGTGACGAAGGGGAGGGTTACAGCATGGGTAAACACGACACGTTTTATTTCCTAAAAGTAGAACTGGGAATTGATTCCTGTGAAGAAGT
>JAFVFM010000220.1 GCA_017475415.1 Solobacterium sp. | reverse complement strand
GAACCACATAATACACTATGTTCTAATATATGAAATACACCTGTATCATCGCTTGGTATTGTTTTAAAAGAAATACAGAAAGTTTTATTGGTATCCTCTGTTTTCATAAAACATAATTCTGCACCTGTTTTTTCATGCACGAAATGATATAACATTGCATCCTTTTCTTGTATTTCAATCATTTCTTTTAATAAAAAATTCGCATAAGTTTGATTTATTTCCATAATACTATTCTCCATTCCTATTATTATCCCACACTTTACTTGAACCTCTAAAGAAAAAGTCCTTGCGGACTTAGTTCTCTTCTTTTACTTCTTTTTGTGTAGCTGTAAAGCTAAGCTTGAAGGTATTACCTTCCTTTACTGTTTCATCTTTATTGGTATTGTAATGTTCTGTTGTTTCTAAAGTGAAATCTGTTACTTCTTTATCTACCACAAAGACTAGATTACCTGTCTTCTCTTCTTTAGCATTAAGTGTATATTTAGAAGCCAATTCATCCTCTACCATACCAGTTACTTTATATGTCGTTAATGGATCAGCATCTTTATTGTTATATCTTACCTTGAAATCTGTATCAGCCATTTCAATAGAATTCTCTTCACTAGGATTCTTTACCGTAATATTAACCACTAAGAATTGTTGTGCTTTATTTTCTGGTTCTTTCATATTCAATTGTTCAATGAGATAACTATCATTTACTTGATAATCAAAGAACATAGTCGAGAGTGTATCTCCTTGTTTGCCTTCTAATATAACTTCTACTTCTTCTTTCTTCTCACTTTGGCAAGCCATTAAGCTTACTGCCATCATTAATACAAATACTACTTTTACTAACTTTTTCATTTCACTTCCCACCCTCTACTGGCAGCTTACATCATCTACTGCCTCTACATACTCTTTAAATTGATCTACTGTCATATTTTTCCATTCCGGTGAATAGACCACAAATGTGCTACCAAAATAACCTTCTGGAATTCGTTGTAAATCTAATGTTGCCTTCATATCAATCTTTAATTCTTCTTCTGTATAAATCACATCATATTCCATTTTTACACCAGGAATTGTTGCGTTATAGTCACTCTCATTCTTGAGCATTTCACGAATCAAATTCGCATCATTCTCATCTAAAGCACCAGAAGAATCACTTTCATGAATCTCAACGACAACCTTATTCACTTTACCACTTTTTTCATATGCTGTATACGCTGTTTGAAAACCCACTTCATCATTGCGACAAACCGCTGCCTTCTTTTCGCGACTCAAAAGCAAGGATAAAACAGTACCTACAATTACTATAGCGATAACTGCCGCTATCCATTTCCCATAAGGTTTCTTAGATACTTCTTCCTTTTCAGGAATAATCTCTGGTTTTTCTAATAATGGTAAAGCCTCCCCACAATGCATACAAAAGCGAGAAGACTCTTCATTAGTCGTTTGACATTTTGGACAAATCATAAAACTCCTTAAAAAAAGACGCTTACGCATCTTTCATTTTAATACAATAGCTTTAGAATCTCTAGTTTAGAACGCCCAAGATTAATCACATCACCCTCTTTTAAGGCCATTCTTCCCATAGAAGGTAATTTAATACCATTCACAAAGGTACCATTATGTTCAGAAACATCTTCTATATAGAGTTCATTATTCATTAATAATACTCTTGCATGGCGTCTACTTACTGCAGGTTCTAAAATCACAAAGTCACAACTCGCAGACTCTCTACCAATTAAACAAGGTAAATGTTCTATTACTCTTTCACGTGAAGCACCATTTACTGTAAGCATCACTAAAGCACCTTTAATCTTCTCTTCCACCTTAGGCATTACAGGTATAGCTACCGTTTCATTTATAGCTTCTTTTTCTACTGCAGGAACAACAACTTCTTCATGCTGTATAGCTACATCGCGAATCACTGGCACAACATTTGTTTTTTCTATTTCTGGTTCTACTTGTTTACGTAAAGCCTCTAATGGCGCACCTTGGTTTTGTATTGCATGAGTCACATCTAATTTTTCTTCTACAACATCATCAGTGATTTGTTTTGACTCCAATAATACTGGTGCCTCTTTCGCTTCATGTTCAAGATTCACCTTCTTTTTCTTTGTCTTAGTCGGTTTTTCTATTTCAGCGCCATTTTCATCTACATAATAGATATTCCTTTTAAAGGCCAACACAAGCACAGTAAGAAATAAAACAGCACACACTCCCGCTAATCCATATATCAATAGTTTCACAATCTGAGGATCATCAAACATAGGCTCTCCTTCCTTTCAACGTCACATTTTATTCTACATTATTCATTTCATCAATACTATGAGGAAGAATTTCTTCAAAGAAATCCGCCTCCTGTTCTTTTAGATACAAGATATTTTGGTCCTCTCTTGCATATTTTTTTATGCATTTGATGACAATAATATCCAAACATACCACAAAGATGATGAAAGCTAAATAATATAGCACGCTATCCACACAAAGCATAGCTAACATATCATATATGCCATGTGTTACTATCGCAAATAGAACACCATTTCTTAAACATTTCTTTACTTGATGGGCATTATTAATCACTTCATAGGACTTAGCTTTACCATAATAAACACCCATAAATACACCAAATGTCATATGTGCAGGTATGGTTAATAAGGCTCTTGGCCCTGCTACTTCTATACCATAATTGAATACATATAATATATTTTCAAATAAAGCGAAGCCAAGAGAAGTAAATACCGCAAATACCACTCCATCAAAGCTATAATTGAAGTTCTTATTCTTCCATGAGAATTTCTTCAAGAAGAAATATTTACAGCACTCTTCTACAATACCTACATCCATAGCTGTGATAAAGGTCATCAGTACGATATCCATTCTCACATTCACAAAAATAAATGCTTCGATATATCCAACAATCATTTCTAATATGATTGCTGCAAACGCCGATAGAATACCCCCAAATACCATGCGTATAAGTAGGGATATAGGTTCTCTTTCTAATTTATCTTTACGATAGATATATATCATCCAAAAGATTGCCGGGGCTACCGCTGCTACTAAAGAAAAGATAAGCGTTCGGGTATCCATGCTGGTAAAGGTTTCTACAATATCACTCATGAACACTGTGCCTTTCTATGTACCAAATCATAGAGTACATTCTTTTTTATTCCTG
>JAFVFM010000219.1 GCA_017475415.1 Solobacterium sp. | reverse complement strand
ACTGCACCTTATCAGCAAAGAAATCCTCGCAAGACGAGGACTTCTCAGCTGTGTAGATTATTATTTATTGGTTTGAACCGCCGTATGCCGAACGGCACGTACGGTGGTGTGAGAGGGGCTACAAGTTAGCCCCTACTCGATTGTTTTAGGATAAGTACTTTTATTATAGAATTCTTGCATATCATCTAGGCGTAAACAACCTAAACTATAGCCAAATACACAACCACAATCTATATGGTAAATAGGATTACCTAATCCTTTAGCAATTTTATTTGCGAATTCATCACCATATAAGAAGGTAGGAGTATGTCCGACAATCATGGTTACATCTGGATATGGATTATCCTCTAAATCAATATGTGACCATAATAATACATCTTCTGAAACAGTCGCAATATTCGTGTTTCGATTATATTGATTATTCAAACCGGCATGTACTAATAAATACTTTTTACCCTTGATGGTTAAATATTGATATAATGGCACTTCTTCTAAATAGGTTTTAATGTCATAACATGAAGGGAAAGGTAAATCTAGATATTGATCAACGGTGATAAAACCACCATTGCGAATAATCCAAATTAAGAAGTCTTGGCTACGATAAAGGGAACCAGGATTTCTTTTTTCTTCAATTAGGGCATCACAATATTTTAAAAGCCATGCATCATGGTTGCCCATAATTAAATGCATATTAGGATGAGCTAGTATATCTAAATAAAGTGGAATAGGCTTACGACCTCTATCAGCGACATCACCGATAATATAAAGCTCATCATACTCGCTGAATTCTATTATTCTTAACATGGCATCGAATTCTTCTTTGCAGCCATGTAAATCGCTCATTACATAGGTAGACATAAAATAAGTATACAAGGAAATGAGACAAAGAAAAGGCTTATTCACAATAAAATATCTTTGGTATATAATACATAAGACATTAAGAAATAAAGAAAGGGGTACCGAAATGGGAAGAGCTCATGAAGTCCGTGCAGCGTCAATGGCGAAGACAGCTGCGATGAAGTCTAAATTATATTCAAGATTTGGTAAAGAATTATATATCGCTGCGAAAAGTGGAGTTCCTGATCCAGAAATGAACTTAGCATTAAAGAGAAAGATTCAAGAAGCTAAGTCAAATCAAGTTCCAGCAGATGTAATCAAAAGAGCGATTGATAAGGCTAAAGGTGGCACAGATGAAAGCTATGATGAAGCTAGATATGAAGGATTTGGGCCTGCTAATAGCACAATCATTGTAGATTGCTTAACAGATAATACAAATCGTTCATTCACAAATGTAAAAACTGCATTCAATAAGAGTCATGGTGCTAAGCTAGCTAATGCTGGTGCTGTTTCTTTCAATTATGAAAATGTAGGTTTATTCGTATTCCCTTATGAAGATGAAGAAGCTATGTTGGATGCAATGATGGAAGCGGAAGTGGATGTATTAGACATGAGTGTTGAAGAAGGGGTAATGACAGTAAAAACTGCCTTTACAGACTTTGGTAAGGCGCAAGACGCTATTGAGAAGTTGTTAGGGGAAGTTGAATTCGAAGTTTGTGAAACCACAATGTTACCAAATGAATATGTTGAATTAACGAATCCAGAAGACATCGAAGTATTCCAAAGATTGATGGAATTATTGAATGAAGTAGATGATGTAAATAAGATTTATCACAATGTGACAAATCTAACAGAATAAGGTGAAAAACCTTATTTTTTTTATCATTTATCATATAATAGATAAGTCATGAAAAGAATGCGTTTAAAAAAGAGAGTTTATTTAGCACTACTACCATTTCTAGTGGCCTTAGGTTTAGTATGGGTAGGTTGTAATCAAAAAGAAACCATCATCAACAATAAGATTATTTCAAGTGTAAATCACGAAGGAATCGTTCTTGTAGATATAAAAAAAGAACCTAGCTACAATTATTCTTGGTCGAATACAGCTTGGCAAATGAATGAAGATATCAATGAAGATTATATTGCGACAATACGCTTTGAATCGGGTTTGATTGATTTACCTGTTGTACAAGGTCCTACAAATGATACCTATTTGCGTACAGATTGGAAAGATATGAGTTTCGACGATGAAGGATCGATATTCTTTGATTATGAAAATGT
>JAFVFM010000218.1 GCA_017475415.1 Solobacterium sp. | reverse complement strand
CATAGAAACCATAGTTTTGAACACTCGATACCATACCTTCATATTCTTCACCAATAAATTGTTGCATATACTCGGCTTTCTTCATATCATCGCAAGCATATTCTGCATCCTGCGCAGCACGTTCTCTTTCACTAGAAGTAATCGCATATTCATGGCACTTTTCATCATCCTTTTATCTTTCTTTTAAATCCATATTTCCTAAGAAAGCATATTTTCTTAACATACGATGTGTCATCAAATCAGGATAACGACGTATTGGCGAAGTGAAATGTAAATATTCCTCCTCACCTAAACCAAAGTGGCCAATACAGCGATTATCATATTTTGCTTTTTGCATACAACGTAAAAGCAACATGCTTAAAACTGGATAGACTTCTGTGTCTTTCACTTTCGCTAAATAACGTTGTACTTCTGTAGGATGTATACCACTTTTTCCAACAATTAATTTATGCCCCATAAGCTCAGATAAATGAATAAATTCATGTATCTTCTTCATTAATGGCTTTTCATGTATACGATAAATAGCTGGTATTTCTTGCCACTTAAGATAGGAGGCAACACATACATTAGCAGCAATCATATAGTCTTCAATAATCTCTTCGCCATGCCCTCTTTTTACAGCTTGTATATCTGTTGGTACACCATTTTCATCTACTGTAATTTCTGCTTCAGTACTTGCGAATTCCATCGCACCTTTTTCGATTCTTTTCCTTCTTATAGCATCTGCACATTCAGCTAAATCAAAGAAGAGATTTCCTAAATGCGCATATTTTTCTTGTGCTTCTTTGTCCCCATCTAAGATTTTATTCACCATATGATATGTCATGCGCTCATTAGAACGAATCACACTAGGAAATAATTCATAGCTTTTGATTTCTCCATCAAAGCTTACTAACATCGAGCAAGTAATCGTCAAACGATCCACTTTTGGGTTTAAACTACATATTCCATTACTTAATATATGCGGTAACATTGGTACCACTCTGTCCGTTACATAAGTAGATGTACCACGCTTTCTCGCTTCTATATCTAATGGCGTATCTTCTTCTACATAATAAGAAACATCTGCGATGGATACGTTAACCTTAAAGCCGTCTTCATTTCTTGTAATCGCAACAGCATCATCGAAGTCTTTCGCTCCATCCCCATCAATGGTAACGGTAATTTCCTCTCTTAAATCACGCCTACCTTCTAAATCTTTTTCCGATACGCTTTGTGGTATAGCATTCGCTTGTTCAATAACTTCTTCCGGAAATTCGGCAATGATATTTTTTTCTAATAAAATAGCTGCGATATCTACACCAGGATCATCCTTATGGCCAATGACTGTTTTGATTCTTATGGTTAAAGGATTGTAATATTGTTCAATTTCACACAATACCTTTAAGCCATCTACCGGCACAAAATCTGGTTCATTTGCTAAACGAAACGGTCTACCGCTAAGCTTTGGATCATCTAATACTAAATGTAAAGCATGGTGAGATTGAGAATATGTTGCGATTAGATTTTCTTTACTACGTTCTTTAATCTTAATCACTTCGCCATAAACTGGATCATGACTCAACCTTTTTACTAAAACAACATCTCCATGCATGGCGCCTTTTTGTTTATTTTCGTCAATACGTAGGGTTTCTTCTCCATAATCTAGAAACCCCAAGCCACTTGCATTTATACTAATCTTGCCTTCATAAACACCAGCTTGAGAACGCGTGTCATATTGATGATTCCCATTCAAAAATAATAAATCATCTTTTTCTAAATGCGTAATTGCCTTACTTAGTTCTTGTTCATCCTCAGTTCTTAAACCAAGCCCAGCTAGAATATCGCTGAATTTTCTTTTCCCTTTTTTCCTATTCTCTAAAAAATCCAATATTCTTTGTTCTAGTTCCATGAGCAGTTTCCCCCTTACTTATATCAGAAAGCTAACTCGAATCCATTTTCTTTCCTACTTATATTATAGACAAAAAAAACCGGTTTCCCGGTCAACTGATTTATTTGATTACTCTTACTAGAATCACTAATACAAAGAATACAATACCTAAGATAAGAGTAAGATTAGAAATCACTTTTTCTGATCCTCTTTCCTTTGTATTAGCGAATAAATTCAAACCGCCGCTTCCTGTAAATGCTCCAGAAATGCCGTCTGATTTACCACTTTGTAATAAGGATAAGACAATAATCATTGCCGATACAATCATTATTAAGGCGTTTAACATTTATACTACTCCTTCCCGTTGCGCTTGCCTATTATAGCATTATTACTTCGCTTATTTCAACAAATTTCTGTATAATATCAAAGTATGGATATTGAAATATTATTATGGTTTCAGGGCCTAAGAAATGCCCTAGGTGAACTTTTCAGTCACTCTATAGCCCTACTATCGGATGGGCTATGCTATGTATTTGTTATATTGGCGTTTATTCTTTTTTGGTGCAAAAACAAGAAATTAGGTAAGATGATGATTACATCCTACGCCTTCTCTTTATGGCTTAACCAATTTCTTAAAGCCACTTTTACCATCAATCGTCCTTGGATAAGAGATTCACGTATTATTCCACCTGAGTTTGCCTTAAAAGGTGCTACAGGTTATTCCTTTCCAAGTAACCACACCCAAACCAACATGAGCATCAATGGTGTGTTAGCCCTTAATGCGAAGAAAAATGGCGCAAGATTCACTAATATACTGATTATTGCCTTTGTTGCCTTCTCACGTATCTTTATTGGCGTACATACCCCACAAGATGTACTTGTAGGCTTACTTGCAGGAGGCGTAGCCATTCTAATTTGTTTAGCCTATAATCGCTATATTCAAAGAAGAAAAAATGGTGAACTTATCCTGTTAATCCTATTCTTCTTAATTACTGTTGCCTCCATTCTTTATGTAGAATTTAAATCCTATCCTATGACGTATGTTAATAATGAGTTACTTGTTGATCCAATTACGATGAAAAAGGATAGTATGCGCTCTATTGCCGTCTTCTTCACCAGTTTCTTAGCCTTCTATTTAGAAGGCAAATATGTCAATTTCACAACGAAAGTAGACAATAAAACAAAATATATACGTATTTTATTCGGTTTATTCGGTTTAGTCCCTATCTTTCTCTTCTCCCGCTTTGTACTACCTATCCTATTACCGATCGAAATCGCTCGTTTTTGGGAAACTTTCATGTTAGTCTTCTTTGCTGTTTATTTCTACCCTTTACTTTTCACTAAATATGAAGAAAAATGGATGAATTTCTTCATTTCTATGAAAAAAAATTAAAGTAAATCTTGCAAAATGATGCTATGAATGATATTATCTTTTAGCATCAACTTTGACTCCTTAGCTCAGTTGGTAGAGCAACTGACTCTT
>JAFVFM010000217.1 GCA_017475415.1 Solobacterium sp. | reverse complement strand
GAAGTATAAGTTTAGTGAAGAATTAAAGGAATTAGTTGAAGAGATTACAATTTATGATGTAAAAAAATATATTGATGAAACATATAAAGGGGCAGTTATTACTTCCTTCATTGATGATGCAGGTAACCCACTTAAATAAATGATTCTATTCAGCAATTCAATTATTGAGTTGCTGAATATTTATATTGAGGAGTAGCTATGATTGAAATAAAAAATGTTTGTAAGAACTTTGGCGATCTTTCTGTATTAAAAGATATATCAATGACCATAAAAGATAAAGAAATCTATGGCATTATTGGTCAAAGCGGTGCTGGTAAATCGACTTTATTACGTTGTGTAAATGGTTTAGAAGATTATCAATCAGGAGAGATTCTGATTGATGGTGTAGCAATTAACCAAAAGGATAAGAATCTTCTTCGCCAACAACAAAAACAAATGGGAATGATTTTCCAAAACTTTAATCTGTTGAAGAGGCTGACTGTATATGAAAATGTAGCTTTGCCAATGAAGTTTTGGGGTATAGATACAAAAAGTGAAGCTTCTCAAAAGAAAATTATGGATTTATTAAAGCTTGTTGGACTAGAACAAAAGAAGGATGCTAGACCTAGTGAATTATCTGGTGGCCAACAACAGCGTGTAGCGATTGCCCGTGCCTTAGTATTAGATCCAAAGATTCTTTTGTGTGATGAAGCAACAAGTGCCTTAGATCCTGCGATTACAAGAGAAATACTATCTTTATTACAAGAAATCAATCAAAAGATGGGCATAACAATACTTGTTGTTACACACCAAATGGAAGTCGTAAAACAAATTTGTGAGAGAGTATCCTTTTTGCGAAATGGAACAGTACTTGCAGAAGGTAAACCTGAAGAATTATTTGTTCATCCAATTAAAGAAGTAAAAGCCTTCTTACAGGAAGAAAGTGCTTTGTTACCACATGAAGGGGTAAATATTCAATTATTCTTCACGGATAAAACAGATGAGCCAATTATTACGATGATGGCAAGGGATTTAAATATCGATTTTAGTATTGTATGGGCTAAATTAGAAGATTTCCGTTCTAGTGTATATGGTAGTTTAGTGATTAATATAAAGAAGGAAGACCAATATACAGTATTAGAATATCTAGATAAAGTAGGTGTATCTTGGGAGGTATTAAAATGATTGAAGTATTACTAAAGGCATCTCAACAGACCTTATATATGGTTTTTGTTTCCACCTTTCTAGGTATACTTTTTGGCATTATTCCGGCAATAATTTTAACCTTAACAGCACCAGATGGACTTAGACCAAATAAACTTGTTTATGAAATTCTAAGCTTTATTGTTAACGTATTTCGTTCCTTTCCATTTATTATTTTATTAGTCATTCTTATTCCCTTTACGCGTGCTATTGTAGGTAAATTTATTGGTACAACAGCTGCTATTGTTCCTTTAACCGTGTCAGCTATTCCTTATATCGCACGTGTATTTGAGACTTCACTAAGAGAAACAGATCCTGGTGTAATTGAAGCTGCAAAGTCTTTTGGTGCATCAGATAGCCAAATTTTATATCGTGTGTATTTAAAAGAATCTTTACCAAGGATGATTAATGGTTCTGTATTATTACTCATTAGCTTAGTAGGTTATTCTGCTATGGCTGGTACGATTGGTGGTGGAGGAATAGGTGATGTGGCAATACGATATGGTTTCCAACAATATCGTACAGATTATATGGTTGTTAGTTCTATTCTTTTGATTATATTTGTACAAATTGTTCAAATGGTTGGCAATTATATTGTAAAAAAGATGTCCTAATTCTTTTCTTTGCCTCAAAAAAAGGTAAAATGAATAAGGTGGATTATGCAACAATATTTTGTGGATGAAGAACTTAAAATTGGAGAAGAATATCTCTTCACGAAAGAACAAAGACATCACGCTAAAACAGTCGCACGTTTAGAAAACGAAAAAGTGCGGCTTGTTTATCGTGGTAAGGCTTATTATGCTTTAGCTTTTTCAAAGGGAAATGACTTTGTTGCGGAAGTGTTAGAAAAAGATCCTATTAACCGTGAATTAAAGCAGGATATCATATTAGCTATGTCTTTAATTCGTCGTGAGAAATTTGAATTTGTTTTACAGAAGGCGACTGAACTTGGCGTAAGTAAGATTATACCTATTGTAACTTCACGTTGTATTGTACAAGCGAAAAAGGATAAACAAGAGCGCTATACACAAATTGTATTAGAGGCAGCTCAGCAATGCAAAAGAGATAGGATACCGGAAATGAGTGAAGTAAAGAAGTTAAAAGAAATAATGGACATTCCTTTTGACACGAAAATTGTTGCCTATGAGAAAGAAGAAGGCACTAAACAAATATTAGATGCTTATCAAAATGGAAAGAATACTTTAGTATTAATTGGGCCAGAAGGTGGCTTCAGTGAAGAAGAAATAGAAGAATTAACGGCGCATGATTTCCAAAGCGTATCATTGGGAAAACGTATTTTACGTGCGGAGACAGCTGCCGTATATGCTTTATCCATATTAGCGAATCAGATTGAGAGTGAATGATGAAATTTTCTGTATATAACTTAGGTTGTAAAGTAAATGCTTATGAGTGTGAATCGACCGCACATGCTTTAGAAGAAAAAGGGTTTACAAGAGTAGACTTTATGGAAGACTGTGATGTGGCGATTATTTTTACTTGTGCAGTAACCAATATGGCTGCTCAAAAAAGTCGTAAGGCTTTACATAAAATAAAAAGAGCATTTCCTAATACTGCAGTATGTATGGTTGGTTGTTATAGCCAATTGGATGATGGAAAGATAGAGGAAGCAGATATTATTGTTGGTACAGCTCATAAAAAAGATATTCCGAAATATATAGATCGTTTTTTTGAAACAAATGAAAAGATTCGCGTGATTAATCATATAGAGAACTTGGATTTTGAAGAATTAACGACTACTCAATTTGGAAATAAGTCACGCGCTTTTTTAAAGATACAGGATGGTTGTAATCAATTCTGTTCCTATTGCGTAATTCCTTATGCAAGAGGGAGAGAGCGCTCAATGAAAGAGGATGCAGTGATTGCGAATACAAAAGTATTAGCAGATAATTATTCAGAAATCGTTTTAACAGGAATTCATACAGGAAGGTTTGGGGAACAAGAGTCAAACTTAGCGAAAGTGATTTCTCGCATGTTAAAAGAGACAAATATAAAAAGAATAAGAATATCTTCTATTGAGGTGACAGAAATAAATGAAGCATTAATATCTTTGATGGAAAAAGAAGAACGTGTAGCGAAACATTTGCATATACCTATACAATCGGGAAGTAATTCCGTATTAAAGCGTATGCATAGGCCATATACAACAGAAGAATTCTATACAAAGATAATGGAAATTAGAAAGCGTATACCTGATATTTCTATATCTACAGATTTAATTGTTGGCTTTCCTGGAGAAAGTGAAGAAGAATTTATAGAAACCTATGATTTTTTAAAGAAAATACAATTTTCTTTTATCCATGTCTTCCCATTTTCCATTAGGGAAGGGACTCTTGCCGCTAAGATGAGTGGGCAAGTAGATACAAAAATAAAAAAGGATAGAGTTAGAGCAGTTACGAATCTATCTAAAGATTTATTTCAAACATATCAAGAAGGTTTTATTGGAAAAAAGGAAGTCATGATTGCGGAAGAAAATGATGGTGAATATACAAAAGGATATACCTCCAATTATATTCCTGTAAAAATAGAAGGTCATTATCCGCAAAAGGAAATCATTCCTATTCGCTTTTTCGATAGCAAAGATGGCATAATGTATGTAAAGAGGTTAAATGATGAAGTTAAATGAATTATTTGAAAATGTACCAGATATAGAAATAGAATCCTTATTTGCGGATAGTCGGAAAAAAAGAAAGAATTCTATTTTCTTTTGTATCAAAGGAATGATGTTTGATGGGCATAACTTTGTTGAACAAGCAATTGAAAATGGAGCGATTGTCATTGTGCATAGTGAGCCAATAGAAGATATGCGCGAAGATATTACCTATATTAAGGTAAAGGATGTTTTAGAAACCTATAATCAAGTAGCTGATGCATTCTATGGGCATCCTAGTAGCAACTTAATTATGTTTGGCGTAACAGGTACAAATGGTAAATCTTCAACGGCTAGTATTATTCGTGATATTGTTAATGAGACTAGGCCAACAGGCTATATTGGCACAATTGGTATCGAATATGGTAGCGTGAAATTGCCGCCTGTTTTAACGACACCAGATATAGATGATTTACATGGTATCTTGAAAGATATGGTTGATGCAGGCATTGAAGTCTGTGCTATGGAAGCTTCTTCTATGGGAATCGAACAAGGTAGAGTAGATAGCGTGGATTTTGATGTAGCTATTTTTACTAATTTGACACATGATCATTTAGATTATCATGGAACCATGAATAATTATTTTTATGCATAGAAAAAATTGTTTGATCATCTAAAAGAAGATGGCATTGCGGTAGTCAATGTGGATGATGAACATGGTGAAAAAATCATCAGTGATTGCAAAGCAAAAATTGTTACCTACGGTATTGAACATAAGGCAGACTATCAAGTAACAAAATATCAATTATTGAAAGATAAGACAAAGTTCACCTTATCCATAAAAAATGTAGAGTATGAAATTGAAACGAATTTAATGGCTAGATTTAACATTTATAATCTTGTAGCTTCGATTGCAGCTTTACATGAATATGGTTTGCCTATGACTTCTATATTGCCATATTTAAATCAATTGCATCAAGTTTCAGGGCGTATGCAAAGAATCAATGATGGACAACCATTTAATTTAATTGTAGATTATGCCCACACACCTGATGGCTTTGAGAAAATATGTCAATAT
>JAFVFM010000216.1 GCA_017475415.1 Solobacterium sp. | reverse complement strand
TTAGAGGCTATGGCTATCGCTGCTGGCTTTAATCCAGAAGGTGGCACAAAGAATTATTATTTTTCTACTTATGATTCACATTCTTCTTTATCGAAGATTATGCGTTTAATTTGTTCATCGAAAAGAAGAGATTGGGGTTATTTCTTGCGTGCAGAAAGTTTTTATAATGTGGCGACAAAAGAGAAGGAATACCAAGAAAATGTAATTGGTGGTAAGCCTATGAAATATCATGAAATATCGCATGGCGAAAGCTTTATGAAATTGTTGAGCAATACAGTAAATGAATGTGGTCTTTATTTTTTAGATGAACCTGAAGCTGCTTTATCTCCCCAACGTCAATTATCCTTATTATCCTTAATGCATGAATCGATTCAAAAGGGATCGCAATTTTTTATTGTTTCGCATTCGCCTATTGTATTAGCCTATCCTGAAGCAGATATTCTTAGCTTTGATGGGCAATTGGAACATATTACTTATGAGGAAACAGAAAGCTATAGAATCATGAAAATGTTTTTAGAACATAAGGATAGGGTCTTGCATAATCTGTTTGAGGATTGAATAGTTGCTTAATGGAAAAAGTGATACACTATTCATTGAAGAATTGAGAGGAAGTATGTTAGATAAGAATTCGTGGGAATACTATTTTGTTGTAATAGCGATTACCATTTTGTTGATATGGATTTGTTTAGGAGTGAATCGTTTCTTCTTTAAAAAGATGCAGAAGAAAAGAATATATTTGCATTTGGTATTTTTTGAAAAGATGAGTCGCTTCCTAATTGTGCTTGTTGGAACTGGTGTTGGTCTATCTTTTTTTGGTGGAATAGATTCTGTATGGAAGTCTATTTTAGGAGGTACAGCAATCATCTCTGCTGTACTTGTTTTTATTGCCCAAGATACTGTAAAAGATATCTTAGCAGGCATGATGATTAGTGCATATAAACCATTTGAAATAGGGAATCGTATTGAACTTGAAACTGGAGAAATAGGTATTGTAAAGGATATTACGATGCGCCATGTTGTCATTCATACATGGGGCGTGCAGGAATTGATTATTCCAAATAGCAAACTCAATACGATGATGATTAAAAATGATAGTTATCATACGAGTATAAGATCTTATCAAGCATTATTCCATATTGGTTATGGCAGTGATGTAAAAAAAGCGATGGAAATAATTAAACAAATAATCGTTGATTCTCCCTATACTTGTGAAGGTAAGCTTCCAAATGGTGAAAAGGGCTATAGCGATGTCTATTTTTTAGAATATAGAGATAGTAGCCTACTTATGGGAACGACGGTTTATTATAAAGAAGCAGCGACAGAAGTGGTTCGCTCAGATATTAATTTACGAGTAAATGAAGCATTGAAAGCTAATGGTATAGAAATACCATATGCTTATGTAAATGTTATACAAAAATAAATAAGAAAGGATTGTTGGGTACTCGACAATCTTTTTCTTTTGAGATGGAAAATGTCTACCATTATTGCGGATGAAAACAGCAGTGATGGATGGTAAACTTAACACATTGATAGAGGCGCGAAAACAACGAAGTAGTCTAGAGCTGGCGAGCATTTGATAGATTATGGAAGTGAATTCGCCGAACTGGGAAAGAAGGCATTCTTTCTTGGTGGTTCAATGGAGAATATGCATTGAACTGTCTACGAGGAGTAGGAGTGCTATCGAATTGGTGGAGATAAATACCAATGGGATAGCCTGTTGGTATTTTTTTCGTTAGGAGGCAAGATGAATACAGAAAGATTAATGGAATTAAAAGAGAAATACGGTACACCATTACAGATATATGATACAGATACGTTAAAAGAAAAAATGCATACATTCCTAAAGTCGTTTCAAACAGATGGAATAGAAACAGGAGTAATCTATGCCTCAAAAGCCTTTAATTGTAAGGCAATGTTACGCATGGTCAATGAGGAAGGCTTATATTTAGATGTAGTATCGGGAGGTGAATTATATACAGCGAAACAAGTTGATTTTCCGATGGATAAGATTTTCTTCCATGGCAATAATAAAACATTGGCTGAATTAGAAATGGCTAAGGAATATGGTGTGAAATATATCGTATGTGATAATGCGATGGAAGCAGAAGTGATTGATGAATTATGGAAGGATGCTGAAAAAGAAATACATGTATTATTGCGTTTGAATCCTGGCATTACAGCACATACGCATGAATATATTGTTACAGCGCATGTGGATAGTAAATTTGGCATAGCTTTAGAGGATAAAGAGGAACTGATGGGAATCATAAATATGTTCCAAAAGAATGAAAAGATTATTTTTGAGGGTTTTCATAGTCATATCGGTTCGCAAATCTTTGAAGCTAAGGCATATGAAGCTTTAATCGAAAAGCTGATGAGTTATGTGAAAGAATTAAGAGATGTCTATGCATTAGAAGTATCGATGTTAAATCTAGGTGGTGGTTTTGCGGCATATTATACAGAAGAAG
>JAFVFM010000215.1 GCA_017475415.1 Solobacterium sp. | reverse complement strand
TATTTTGTAATGCATAGTGCATTTCTGGATAATAATTATCTGGATATTCTTTAATATTTTGTTGGATTCTATTTCTTAATTCATCTGTAATATCATAAGAAATATTATGATATTCAGAGCCATAGGCAAAACGCTCACTCTCTGTATCATAAATATAAACTAGCTTGCCATCTTTATCTTGTACTAAAACTAAGCTTTCTGCACCTACAATTGGATCCATTTCCACAACAGACAATTCACCTGCGGTAAATAATACTTCCAGCACACCATCTAAAGGTAATGTAGGGTAAAGTTCAGCAGAAACACCATTTTTTAAGCTCAAAGTAGCTGTTTCATATGGCAATATTTTAAAGATTGCATTCAGTGTAATATTTTCATCTCCTAATTCAACTGTTGTTTCTGCATCAGTAGAATATGTTCTTCCATCTTCATATCGCCATTCTACAAACTCAGATCCTTCTTCTGCTCTAGCTGCTATTTTATGAACACCAGGAATAACACTAAATGCGGAAGTTATACGGTATTCTTCTTCCATAACTAATTCTTCACCAGGAGCAGCATCTGCAATTCTTCCAAACCCATCGCCACCTATTCCTAGTTTCAACAAATGATAATTCCATTTAGCATAAAGTGTCATGTCATTCATGACTAAATCATTTTCAAAATCCCAAGCTTCTGTATAAGCAGAATCTTTATACCATCCTGCAAATTCATAATATTGTCTTTCTGGATCATTTGGTTTTTCTACTAGTGTTCCCCCATTTACGACAACCGTCTCAGGTTCTGTTTCATAACTCGCAAAAAAAGTAACCGTACAAGTATTTGTTTCAGCATGAATCGCTACTCTAGCATGCGCAAAAACCAATACAACACATACGGCTGAAAGAATAATTTTCTTTATGATTCTTTTCATACTCTCCTCCTTTATTCAAACAATCTAAATAAAGTATTTCTGTTAAATTCATTTTATACCTTATCTAATCCTTCAACAACAGTTAAAAAGTAGCCCATTTCGAGCTACCTTGTTTATCAAATATTCATACATATTAGTACGCATATTAGGATGACACTAATTCATCCCCAAATGATTGCGCACCTTTTCCGCCATTTCTTCATTTAATGCCAATAATTCAATCGCTTTTTCTAAATCACAATTAAGTGTATGCATTAAGCTTTGCACATTTTGTTGCATCGCTTTAACAGCACCTTCCTCTTTGCCTAATAGTATTCCTTCTCTTTTGCCTTCTCTTTTACCTTCTTCTCTACCTTCTTCTCTGCCTTCTTATTTACCGATTAGTCTACCCTCTTCTCTTAATTCTTTTCTCCATTCTTCTACCGCTAAACACATATTGATATCCTCACCTTCTTTATCTTCCTCTTTAATTACCTTTATATCTGTTACTACCTCTATCGCTGACGCACAATCCCTTGGTATAGATTTGTATATTGGCTTTTTTAGAGATTCTTTTAATTTATTTGTATCTTTACTATTACAAATACATTCTAGCATTACTTTTTCTTTACGCACATTCTATAGTAAAGCAAATTATAATTGTCCAAAAAAAGAAGAAATATTTCTACTTCCTCTTCTTTTCCAATCGTATTTATTAATGAATTAACTTACGTACCTTTTTTGCCATCTCTTCATCTAAACGTAATAACTCAATTGCCTTTTCT
>JAFVFM010000214.1 GCA_017475415.1 Solobacterium sp. | reverse complement strand
TATGCCGAAAAGAAATTTCATGATATGAATGATGAATATCGCCGTTATATTGCAAAAGTTGAATCTGATAAAATACGAAGACAATATGATGCGATTGTTTCTGATGGAGATTTAATAAGTAAACATAATTTTCGTTTGCCGGAAACCATTCAAGTACCACATGATATTGGAGGAAGAGAATACAAGGATCATTTGTTTGTGAATGAATTTTCAGGAACAGCAAAGCTGAAATTAAATACTTGGGAAGCTGGAGTGATTGAAGAGGAAGAAAAACGTGATGACTTCGTATGTTGGATTCGTAATCCTGCAAGAGCTTCATGGGCACTTTGTATTCCATATGAAAAGAATAATGTAATGAAACCAACATATCCGGATTTTATTATTGTAAGAAAAGATAAATGCTTGGGGTATGTAATTGATATTTTAGAGCCACATAATCCTGATTTCGATGATAATTTGGGGAAAGCAAAAGGATTTGCAAAGTATGCAGGACAGAATTCAGGTATTGGGAGGATACAGCTAATAAAAAAAGAGAAGGACACTATTACGGGCAAGGATAGATTCAAAAGACTTGACATGTCTAAAGGTGCAATAAGAGACAGAGTATCAAATGCTATGAATAATGATGAACTCAAGCATATATTTGATGAAGAAGGATTTTATGAGTGATTGTTGTGAATCAGCATGATTTTGTTTGACATATGAACATTAAAGAGAGGTGAATCTGTGATTAATAAGACAAATGAATACCTTCAAAGCATAGTAAGAGAATTATCTAAATTACCTACAGAAATAGAATGGGTAGAATTTAAGTGCAATTATGAAGATTGTGAAAGAATTGCAAAATATATATCAGGACTGAGTAACTCTGCATTACTTGCTGGCAGACCATGTGCATATATGGTATGGGGCATTTTGGATGAAACACATGAAATAGTTGGCACTCAATTTGATTATAGAAAAGCGAAAAAGGGTAATGAAGAATTAGAGGCATGGCTTGCAAGGATGATTAATCCCAAAGTCAA
Source organism: Solobacterium sp. (assembly GCA_017475415.1). Taxonomy (GTDB): domain Bacteria; phylum Bacillota_I; class Bacilli_A; order Erysipelotrichales; family Erysipelotrichaceae; genus Bulleidia. Next base: position 1,354 of record JAFVFM010000214.1, on the reverse strand, counting down.
TTTTAAATTTTACAATGTTGATATGGGAGATGATATAAAGGTTATTTTATTGGAAATTCCATGTGCAGATTCAGAGCCTACAAAATATGGGTCTGTAGGATATATAAGAGTGGGAACAAATTTGAAACCGCTTTTAGAATATAAGGAAAAGGAACGTGAACTATGGCAGGCATTTAATAATGTGGCGTATGAATTAAGAAATGCCAGTGAGAATAGCTCTGAAGATGATGTGTTAATGCTATTAGACTATCCGAAGTATTATGAAAAGCAGGGACTTCCGATTCCACATAATATAGAGAAGATAATGGAAGACCTTTCGCATGATAAATTTGTTAAAAGAAATGATGCGGGTACATGGGATGTTACAAATTTGGGAATGCTAATGATTGGTAAAGACCTGCGTAAATTTGAACATCTTGCCCGTAAAACCGTACGTGTGATTAAATATAAAGAGAACGATAGATTAACAGGAATTAGGGAAAAAGAATTTGTGACGGGATATGCTGTTTCGCATGAAGAGATTGTTGAATATATAATGGCAATTATACCGCAAGAAGAAGTTTTAGAGGGTACAATTCGTAAATCGAAAGTTGCATTTCCTGAAATCGCTATAAGAGAGCTTTTGGCTAATATTATGATTCATCAAATGCTGAATCACAGAGGGACAAATCCAATGGTTGAAATATTTGATAATCGTATCGAATTTTCAAATGCAGGTGCTCCGCTTATTTCAATAGAACATATAGTGGATACTGTTCCTGTGTCAAGAAATGAGAATATGGCAGGATTTATGCATAGATGTGGTATATGTGAAGAACGTGGAAGTGGGTATGATAAGATTATTCGTGCAACCAGCTCTAATGAATTGATTGCACCAAAGGTTATCAATCAAGACGGGCAATTTACAAAGGCTGTATTATTTGCCAAAATTCCGTTTGAACTTACAACAAAAGAGGATCGTATCAGAACGTGTTATATGCAGGCATGTCTTGCATATGTTGAATTTGGAACAATAAGCAACGCAGATGTAAGGGATATATTTGGAATTGATTCGCAGGATAGCTATAAATCATCTAGAATTATAAAAGATACGATTGATGCAGGTCTGATTAAAGCAATAGATCCTGATACTGCACCGAGATATATGAAATATATTCCGTTTTGGGCATAGATTTAACTTGCGCTAACTTGCAAAAATAATCAATTTACAATAAGAATAACGGATGAAACATTGAAAATACGTTGTTTTCTAATAATAATTTAACTTGCAGTAACTTGCAGTAAAACATACTTAAGTATTGATGGAGTAAATGGATTACTTTTTATGAAAGATGGCGGAGCATATATACCGTCT
>JAFVFM010000213.1 GCA_017475415.1 Solobacterium sp. | reverse complement strand
TTATCATCCTGCTGCTCTTCGGCGGGAAAAAGATTCCTGAGCTGATGAAAGGCCTGGGCAAGGGCGTGAAGAGCTTTAAGGATGGTATGAACGAGGTGACGGATCTCCCGTATGAAAAAAGAAGTAGCGAAATGGACTGTTTTCTCACTTGGTGGAGGAAGTATTCAAATTAAAGAATTTCCTCTTAATTTCAATGCGCAGGTATATCAAGAAAAATCATTTAAGGAAATTGAATCTTTAATCAAGAAGGAAGAGATAACTTTATTGGATTATATTTATCGTAATGAAAAAGAACTACAGGAGTATCTTATTTCTATTGTTGAGGCAATGGAAGCTTGTGTTCAGCATGGCTTAGATACAACTGGTGTATTACCTGGTTCCTTAGCATTAGAGCGCACAGCACATGAGTTATATAAAGCTGCTATTGCATGCGAAGATAAGGATCAAAATGATGCCTTACGTTTAATGGCCTACGCATATGCTGCCTCTGAAGAAAATGCAGACGGTAAAACTTGTGTAACTGCTCCTACACTAGGCGCATGTGGAGTTATGGCTGCCTTTGTATATTATTGTTTACATGATTTAAAAGAAGAAAAATCTAAAGTAGCTGATGCCATAGCGATAGGTGGTTTATTTGGTAATTTAATTAAAGAAAATGCAACGATATCTGGTGCAGTAGGTGGTTGCCAAGCTGAAGTTGGTGCTGCTGTTTCTATGACGAGTGCAGCTTTTTCCTATATATTAGGTTTAGACGTAGGTCAAATTGAATATGCTGCAGAAATAGGTATGGAACATAATTTAGGCTTAACTTGTGATCCTGTTTTAGGCTATGTGATGATTCCTTGTATTGAACGTAATGCTATGGGTATTATGAGAGCTAGGGATGCCTCCTTGCTTTCTAAACATATGTCTAAAATCAAAAAACATGTTGTTTCTTTTGATGTAGTAGTTGATACAATGAATGAAACAGGTAAACAGATACCTATTGAATTAAAAGAGACTTCTGTTGGAGGTTTGGCGAAAGAATTCAAATATGAATAATATAATACATCCTTTAAAACCGATATATAATTCTGAATCTAAGATACTTATCTTAGGTTCTTTTCCTTCTGTAATCTCACGTGAAAAAAGAATGTATTATGCCAATCCCCAAAATCGTTTTTGGAAAGTATTATCCATATTATTTCAAGAAGAAATAGAAGATAAGGAAGCTTTTTGCTTAGAGCATCATATCGCTTTATGGGATGTTATACAAAGCTGCGAGATTATTGGTTCAAATGATTCTTCCATTAAAAATGTTCTTTTTAATCCAATAGAAGAATTAATCGAAAAGACAAAGATAAAAGTGATTATCACTAACGGGAATAAAGCTAAAGAACTCTTTCTTAAACATTTTGATTTATCCTTACCATTTTATAGTTTACCAAGTACAAGTAGCGCTAATGCAACATATTCATTGGAAAAATTATGTAATCACTATAAAATAATACAGGAGTATTGTGGTGAAGAAAATTGAATTATTAGCTCCAGCAGGTAATTATGAAGCCTTAATTGCTGCTGTTCAAGGAGGAGCTGATGCGATATATCTAGGCTTAAAAAACTATTCTGCACGCGCTTTTGCGGGTAATTTTTCACATGATGAATTCATACAAGCAATAAATTATTGCCATAGTTATGGTGTAAAAGTATATGTTACATTTAATACCTTATTAAATGAAAATGAATTCAATCAAATGATCAAAGAAATTGATTTTGTTTATCACGAAGATGTAGATGCTATATTGGTACAAGATTTGGGATTATTCCATTATGTAAGACAATGCTATCCAGATTTAGAAATACATTGTAGTACCCAGATGCATGTTCATA
>JAFVFM010000212.1 GCA_017475415.1 Solobacterium sp. | reverse complement strand
TATCATAACGAAGCTATCAAGGATAGTTATTTTCATCGTACACATATTCACTTTTCAAAGATCTATTTAGATAACCAAACAATTGTTTTCAATTTTCAAACTTTTTCATCAAAACTACTTGTTTTCTTTATAGTTATCTTTTGTTACCATAACAGTTTACAACAATTCTTATCGATTAGCGAAGAAAGAACATATATCCCTTATGCAACTTGAAGGTATAACCATTCATGTATCAAATATATTTTGTTCTAAACAAATAAAAGGGGCTAAGAATAGCCCTAAATACGCCTTATATGCCACTAATACGCCGCTTTCTATTCTTTTACAAATTGTACCTTTGCGTGTTTTAAAGCATCAATAAGAATAGGAACAATAATAATACAAACAATCATCGTTACTAATGTATAGCCTAAATTATATTCTAAAGAATAAATCCAAGCTGGTAAGCTACCTGCAGAGTCACCTTCTGCCCAAAAGTAAACACCAGATAATACTGTAGAAAGATAACGAATAATAAAGGCAATCACTATGCCAAAACGCTCTCTTTTTTCCAGATACCAAAAGGTTAAAGCAGCTACGAGTAATGCGGCTATTAAAGCGACAATATAAATCGAAGAGCCTATCGCTAAAGTTAAACCAAAATATGTACTTAACCCTAATAAAATAGACATACAGATTGAAATCATTCTATTGTTTGTTTTAAAAGGCCAAAGAATAGAAGAAATACCGCAAATCGTAATTGGTAAAACATAATCCAAAAGAATCTGTATTGGATGGACAAAATACATCTTAAAGCCTAATACAATTGTAATTAGCCAAGCTAATATACATACGAAAAAACCCTTCTGGTAACCAAGATGGTAAGAAGATAAAATGATGGCAATTAATTCTAATTCAATAGAACCACCATTAGGCATATGCAGGAAAGGAATAAAATCCCCTACATATTTAAGGACAATATATAATGCGATATACATTGCCAAATACGCCATTGTTTTTGTTTGATTGTTTTTCATAAAAAAGCACCTCCATGAGGCGCAAGGAATTCTATCTATTTGAACTCCCTACGCTAGCATTATCTAGTTCAGGTGATAAGGGTATTTCTCAGCACTCTGTGCACCCCTGTTCACTGTATTAACTATATCACATTTTTTTCTAATCGTATGTATATTCATGATAAGAAACAATATGTTCTTTACCTTCTATATAAGAAATAAAGGTCATGGATTCCACTAGATTCTTATCATTATATGCCAATAAGATCTTAGCTGTTATCACTTCTTCTTCATCAATGGTATTGATTGCCGTTAAAACACCCTTTTCATCATATTCAAAACGATAACGATAGCTAATTGGATTGCCATCAATATCCACTCTAGATACATCTGCACCATCGCATACTTCATCTTTATATACCATATTTCTTTCCGCTAATACTGGTGCATCTACGGTATTATTCGTACCCGCGTAATCTTTAATTTTATTTAAGCGACCACCGTCATAACTAAATTCACGGAAGGTATCTTCACTTACTTTAGAAATAATATACGTATTTCCTGTATCATAGCGATAGTTATATTTAACCAAGCCTGTTTGTGTATCCCCTTGAGCTAAATTATATTCGCTACAAGCATTCTCTTTATAATTGCATTCCAAAATAGCCTTTGTAGGTTGTGCTTCAACTTTAGACTTTAATTCACCAACAGAAGAATAACTGCTTTCATCACTCGCCACATAAATCGTATCAATTTGTTTTGTGACCTTCGCTAAACGCATCGCCTCTTCTGGTAAATAATAATATTCAGGACTAAAAGCTGTAATATGCTTTGCACTACAGCCTTGTAATCCCACTAACAAAAGTGCTAACGCACCTATTTCCATTCTTTTTTGCTTCATATTGTTAACATTATATGCAATTTAACGAATAAAAAAAAGAGTCCTTTATGCCCAATAAGGATTCTCTTTCTTAACTATCGTTGTATGTAATTGAGGAGGACACACAACTCTACTTGGACCATGATTTGTATTCCACTTTGCCCATAAGTAGAATCAACATCATTCCTTAAGCTAACTATGACAATAAGGAGTTGGATGGAACACGTATAGTTAGCTTTGTCTAACTAAATGTTAGCCTATACTAACTCTAATGTCAACACTTATGTTCTCACTTCAACTTCTTTTTCTATTTCTAATAAATACATTAATACTTCATGTCCTAAATTACTGTTGGTTATTTCTACAACTTATTCCCTATGCCAGTTTCTTCTTAGCTTTATCTCTGTGTTATGACTAAACTTTAGTTGTAATACAAATTCAAAGTTATGATAGCGATACTCTATTATTCTTCAAGATTCTTTCACCAAAACCCAGCAAAAAATTAATGCCAGACTATTTATTTGCCTGGCATCATAAAATCATATTATTCTTTAACCTCTTGCAATCATTGTTCACATTCAACCGCTTTTATTATTCTTCAAAGTAATATCACACTAACAAGCCATTTTTAGCAAGTATTTCTTTCATATGTGCCGTATATGCTTGAAGTACTTCTTCTGCAGGCCCCGTTCTTTCTTTTTCTGCACTCAACACTTGGCCACTTTGCCACAAACTAAATATTGGGCCTCTAGTTGGTATATATTCAAAAAAAGCTTTCTCTGCACCTTCTGGAGTATCTGCAACAGATAAAACAATCTTATTATCTTTATTGAAAAAGCCGCCCGCCGCCTTTGGATAAACAATAACTAAGAATCTTGGTGTAGCAGGTAATAAAATATATTTGTCTACAGAAAGCTTCG
>JAFVFM010000211.1 GCA_017475415.1 Solobacterium sp. | reverse complement strand
AGGGTTGCATCATTTAATTTGGGAAATTGTAGATAATGCAATTGATGAAGCATTAAATGGCTACGGTAAAAAAATTACCATTACCCTTGAAGAAGATAATAGTGTAACGGTAACGGATGAAGGTAGAGGTATGCCTATTGGAATGCATGCTAGTGGTGTAAATACATTACAAGTTATTTTTACTGTACTTCATGCAGGTGGTAAATTTTCTTCTGAAGGAGGCTATAAAACAGCAGGTGGCTTACATGGTGTTGGGGCTAGCGTTGTTAATGCCTTATCAGAATGGCTTACTGTAGAGGTTGCGCATGATGGAGAATTGGTGCGGATGAGCTTTAAAGATGGCGGTAAGAAAATTAGTAAATTAGAAAAGCTAGGTAAAACAAATAAAACAGGCTCTACAGTTCGCTTTAAGCCAGATCCAAAAATTTTTAGCACTACTGAGTTTAAGTTTGATACAGTATGCGAAAGGGCCAGAGAAGAAGCATTTTTATTAAGTGGAATCGCTTTAGTTGTGAGTGATAAACGTGCGAAGAAAGCACAAACAGAGACTTTCTTATATGAAGATGGATTAACAGCCTTTTTGGATTATTTAAATGAAGACCGTCATACACTTATTCAACCAGTTAAATTTTCTGGTGATGCTTTAGGGATTCATGTTGATGCAGCATTCCAATATACAGATGATTATCAAGAAAATACATCGAGTTTTGTTAATTTAGTGAGAACTGGAGATGGTGGAACACATGAAGTAGGCTTTAAAACAGCCTTCACTAAAGCGATTAATGATTACGCACGTAAATATGGCTTATTAAAAGAAAAAGATAAGAATCTAGAAGGCGCCGATGTACGTGAAGGTTTAACGACAATTTTATCTGTTTCTATACCAGAAGAATTATTACAATTTGAAGGTCAAACAAAGGGAAAATTAGGAACGCCACAAGCGAAGGCTGCTGTAGATACGGTTGTTGCTGATAAATTAATGTATTGGCTTGAGGAAAATAAAGCCCAATCCGATATGTTAGTGAAAAAGATGCAAAAGGCTGCTTTAGCACGCGAGGCTGCACGTAAGGCAAGAGATGAAGCACGTAAAGGTAAACGTGTGGGTAAAGGAGAAAAGGTTTTATCAGGAAAACTTGCTCCAGCTAATAGTAAAGATAGTAAAATCAAAGAATTATTCTTAGTCGAAGGTGATTCGGCTGGTGGTAGTGCGAAACAGGGTAGAGATTCTCATTATCAAGCGATACTTCCGTTACGTGGTAAAGTATTGAATACAGAAAAATGTAGTTTGGCAGATATAGAAAAGAATGAAGAATTAAATACCCTAATCTATACATTAGGTGCAGGTGTAGGCCCTGATTTTGACTATACCGATTCCAATTATGGAAAGGTAATTATCATGACCGATGCCGATGATGATGGTTCACATATTCAAATTCTATTATTAACTTTCTTTTATCGCTATATGAGACCATTGATTGAACAAGGAATGGTATATATTGCATTACCACCTTTATATCGTGTAACAAAAGGAAAAACAATGGAATATTGTTATAGCGATGATGAATTAGCTGCTTTAAGGAAAAAATTAGGTAAAGTAGAAATACAACGTTATAAAGGTCTAGGGGAAATGAATGCCACCCAATTATGGGAAACCACTATGGATCCTGAAAACCGTACGCTAATTCTAGTGGGTATTGATGATGTCATGCGTGCGGAAAGAAGAGTATCGACATTAATGGGCGATAAGGCGGAACGTAGAAGAGAATGGATAGAAAAGAATGTATCCTTTACATTAGAAGATGATTTTAAGGTTGAAGAATAATGGCGAAAAAAAAGAAGATTGAAGATAAAACAAAATATATACCACAGCTTCTAGAAGATATTATGGGAGCTGGCTTTGGTCGTTATGCGAAAACCATCATTCAAGATCGTGCCTTACCAGATGCTCGTGATGGCTTAAAACCAGTACAGCGTAGAATTTTATATGCCATGTATCATGATGGGAATACGTGGGATCATGCCTATCGTAAAAGTGCGAAGAGTGTGGGTTTAGTTATTGGTAATTATCATCCACATGGTGAAAGTTCTGTTTATGATGCAATGGTGCGAATGTCACAAGATTGGAAAGTTCGATTACCATTAATTGATATGCATGGTAATAATGGCTCTATTGATGATGACCCTGCAGCAGCTATGCGTTATACCGAAGTGAGGCTGGCAAAAATCACACAAATCATGGAAGATGATTTAGATAAAAATACGGTAGAAATGGCGCCTAACTATGATGATACAGAGAAAGAACCAACCGTTTTACCTGTTCCTTTTCCTGTACTATTAGTTAATGGGGCAACTGGTATTGCGGCAGGTTATGCTACAAATATGCCTCCACATAATATGAATGAAGTCATTGATGCAACCATATTCCGTCTTCAAAATCCAGATTGTAATTTAGCAGATATTATGGATATTATGCCAGGTCCTGATTTTCCAACAGGTGGCATAGTGCAAGGGGAAGAAGGTATACGTGATGCTTTTACAACAGGTAAAGGAAGAATTGTTGTAAGAGGAAGATGTGAAATAGTAGAAAACAAAAAGGAAACACAAATTATCATCACCGAGATTCCTTATGAAGTAGTCAAAGGGAATCTGGTCAAAAAGATGGATGAAATACGTATTTCAAAAGAAATCGATGGCATATTAGATGTGCGTGATGAAAGTGATCGTAATGGTTTACGTATTGTTGTGGATGTAAAAAAAGAAGCAGATGCAAATTTAATATTGAATTATTTCTATAAGAATACAGATTTACAAGTCTATTATTCCTACAACAATGTCGCAATTATTGATAAAAGGCCAGAACAAGTAGGCTTATTAGGTTTATTAGATGCTTTTATTGCCTTCCGTAAGGATGTGGTAATTAGACGATCAAAATATGAATTAGATCGCATGGAGAATCGTTGTCATATTATTGAAGGCTTAATGAAGGCTGTTTCCGTATTGGATTAAGTCATCGCAATTATTCGTCATTCATTGGATAAAGCTGATGCAAAGAAAAATTTAATGAAAGAAATTGGTTTTGATGAACCTCAAGCAGAAGCGATTGTTTCTTTACGTTTATATCGTTTATCGAATACAGATATTACTGTATTACGTAATGAATTTGCGGAATTAGTAAATCAAATAGAAGAAACAAAGGCAATTATTGAGAATAAGAATGTTTTGCGTTCTTTATT
>JAFVFM010000210.1 GCA_017475415.1 Solobacterium sp. | reverse complement strand
TTGTTGTAATAAACTATTACAATATTCTTTAGATATCCAAAAGACGAAGCGACTATATGTTTTATTAGGGTTAACGATGACTTGATGATTTGTGCCAGGTGGAATAATAAAGAGGGTACCTAGCTTAATTGGGTAGATATTTTTTCCTATTTTAAAGCGCACATCACCTTCCACAAAGACATAGAATTCATAATAATCATGGGAATGCATAGGTACTGTATTAAAATGTGTATCGCTATAATAAAAAATTTCAAAGTCATCACTAAGCATATATTGCCTAGTAAGGAATGTCGAACGATATTGTTTTTTCATAGTTCTATTTTCTACAAAAAAAGCAATTTTTGCAATATATGCAACAAATGAAACAATTTTATGTAAGCGCTTTATCGATTATAGTTTCATTAGAAAAAGGAGATTTTAAATTATGGAAATGACAATGCGCTGGTATGGCAGTAAGTTTGATACTGTCACTCTCGAACAAATTCGCCAAATTCCTGGTGTGAAAGGTGTAATTACTACTTTATATGAAAAACAACCAGGTGATCTTTGGACACAAGAAGAAATTCATGCTTTAAAAGAGGAAGTTGAAGCAGCTGGCTTAAAGATAGCTGGTATTGAAAGTGTGAATGTTAGTGATGCGATTAAAACAGGTGGTGCAGACCGCGATAAAGATATTGAGACATATATTCAATGTTTAGAAAATTTAGGGAAAGAAGATATCCATTTAGTATGTTATAACTTCATGCCTGTATTCGACTGGACAAGAACTGAATTAGCAAGGAAAAGAGAAGATGGATCTACAGTATTAGCGTATACACAAGAGGCTGTAGATAATTTAGATCCAGAAAAGATGTTTGATTCCATTTCTGGTGATATGAATGGCACAATCATGCCAGGCTGGGAACCAGAACGTATGGCAAAAGTAAAAGAGCTTTTTGCCTTATATAAAGATATCGATAATGAAAAGCTATTTGAAAATCTTGTATATTTCTTAGAAAAGATTATGCCTGTCTGCAACAAATATGACATTAAGATGGCAATTCATCCAGATGATCCTGCATGGTCCGTGTTTGGTTTACCACGCATTATCATCAATAAAGAAAATATCTTACGCATGATGAATGCAGTAGATGATGTACATAATGGTGTAACATTCTGTTCGGGTTCTTATGGCACGAATTTAGAAAATGATTTACCAGATATGATTCGTTCACTAAAGGGGAGAATTCATTTCGCACATGTACGTAATTTAAAATTCATTACTCCTACGAATTTTGAAGAAGCAGCACATTTATCTAGCGATGGTACATTCGATATGTATGAAATCGTTAAGGCTTTATATGATATTGGTTTCGATGGCCCAATTCGTCCAGACCATGGCCGTATGATTTGGGGCGAAGTGGCGATGCCAGGATATGGCTTATACGATAGAGCCTTAGGCTGCACATATATAAATGGTTTATGGGAAGCAATTGAAAAGGCTTCTAAAAGAGGTATTTAAAGATGGAACTCAATCAAAAAAGCATTATCGAAAATAAACAAGAATGGCTAGATAAAGGCTATAATTTGCCTGAATATGATCGTGCGCAAATCATTGCGAATACAAAAGAAAGACCTGTATGGGTGCACTTTGGAGCAGGGAATATCTTTCGTGCTTTCCAAGCTGCTGCTGTTCAACGCATGTTAAATCAAGGCGATATGGATACAGGTATCGTCGCTGTAGATGGCTTTGATTATGAAATCATTTCTAAAAAATATCGCCCAC
>JAFVFM010000209.1 GCA_017475415.1 Solobacterium sp. | reverse complement strand
TGTTAAATCTATCCTGAAGGTAGAATAACCACCATCATGATGTGCTAAATGTTTACCATTAAGATATACATCTGCAGAAGAATTCGCCCCTTGTATTTCTAGATATTGTTGATCATTCATTAAATCATCTGTATTCAATTTTTTAAAGTACCAACAACGTCCTCGATAATAATCATTACCTCCATCTTGGCCATCATTCGCATTCCAAGTATGTGGTAAATCAATTCTTTCTAAATCGCTTGGTATCTTTTTTTGTACACCAATATCTTCTTTAGTAAATAACCAAGAAGAATTTATATTTTTAACTACTCTCATTTAACCTCCAAAAAAGGCTGCACTAAGCAGCCTAAAAACCAAAATACTCTTTTGTATTATTGTAAGAAATACCTTTGATGATTTTTTCTAATGCCTTTTCATCATTTGGATATTCGCCATTTTCAACCCATGTACCAATTAGATTACATAATATGCGACGGAAATATTCATGACGCGCATAGGAAAGGAAGGAACGTGAATCTGTTAACATACCCACAAAGTCTGCTAACATACCTTCATTCGCCAAGCTAGTCATTTGATCAATCATCCCTGTCTTATTATCATTAAACCACCACGCACTACCATGTTGCATCTTAGAACGTACCGGCCCTTCTTGGAAACCACCCATGATGGTTTCAATAGCGACATTATCTATTGGATTTAAGGAATAGATAATGGTCTTTGGTAGAAGATCCTTTTCTGCTAAGGCATTTAAGAAATACGCTAATTCATTTACAGGAGCACTATTTCCAACAGAGTCAATTCCCGCATCAGGACCTAGCTTCTTAAATAATTTCTTATTGTTGTCACGGATTACACCATAGTGTAATTGCATTACCCAATTACGTTTCGCATATTCCTTACCCATTTCTACTAAGAAAGCCGTCTTAAATTGACGAATTTCTTTTTCTAATAGAAGTTCTTGATTAAGCCGTTTCGCAAATATATGCGTTACCTCTTCCTCAGTATATGGTTCATACATAACATAATCTAAGCCATGATCACTTACTGTACATCCATTTTCCTCAAAGAAGTCTAAACGATTATTCATTACATTTAATAAAGAAGAATAGTTTTCAATTTTCATCCCACTAGCTTCTTCTAGTTTTTTCAAATAATCCAAATAATTTTCTACCTGCAAATTCATTGCTTTATCTGGACGCCATGCCGGTTTAACAACTACATCAAAGGACTCATCTTCCGCTATCAGCTTATGATATTCTAATGTATCAATTGGATCATCTGTCGTACAAAGATGAGTAACTGAAGAATTTACAATTAACTTTCTGGCCGATAGCTCCTTTAATTTTTCATTACAAAGATTCCATACTTCTTCTGCTGTATCTTCATTTAATACACCTTCATAGCCAAAATAATTACGTAATTCTAAATGACTCCAATGATATAGTGGATTACCAATCGCATAGCCTAATGTTTCTGCAAACTTTTGGAATTTTTCTCTATCACTCGCAACACCCGTAATATATTTTTCTTCTATGCCATGAGAACGCATGAGTCTCCATTTGTAATGATCGCCATATAACCATACTTGAGTAATATTTTCAAAATGCATATCTTCATAGATTTCCTTTGGACTTAAATGACAATGGTAATCAATGATAGGCATTTTTTCTGCATAATCATGATACAAATGCTTAGCGCAATCATTTTGGAGTAAGAAATCTTTATCCATAAAGGCTTTCATCGTTGTACTCTCCCACTCGCATTACCTTCTGCTAAAGACAAAGCCTCTTCTTCAGACACTAAATTATAGTCACCTGGAAGTGTATGTTTTAATGCTGAAGCAGCAACGGCGAATTCTAAAGCTTTCTTAGGGTCCTTCCACTTTGTCATACCATGAATTAAACCACCAGAGAAACTATCGCCTCCACCAACACGGTCTACTATTGGTGTTATATCATAACGTTTAGATTCATAGAATTCCTTACCATCATAGATCAAAGCCTTCCAACCATTGTGCGAAGCACTAAAGCTTTCTCTTAATGTAGAAGCCATTAAAGTAAAGCCAAATTTCTTCATCATTTGTTCGAAGATGGCATGATATCCAGCAGCATCTGTATTACCTGCTTCAACATCAGAATCCGGTTTAAAGCCTAAACACTTTTCTGCATCTTCTTCATTCGTAATACATACATCTACATATTCCATTAATGGTGTCATAATGGCTTGCGCTTTTTCAGTCGTCCATAATTTCTTACGATAATTTAAATCACAAGAAACAGTAACACCATGTCTTTTCGCAGCTTGACAAGCAAGTTTCGTTAATTCAGCTGCTTCATCACTAATCGCTGGAGTAATACCTGACCAATGGAACCAATCCGCACCTTCCATAATGGCATCAAAATCAAAGTCTTCTGGCTGAGCTTCGGCAATAGATGAATGTGCGCGGTCATAAATCACTTTGCTAGGACGCATTGCGCTACCTGTTTCGCAATAATAGATACCCACTCTTTCACCACCACGGGCAATAAAATCTGTATTTACTCCATATCGCCTTAGTGAATTTACTGCTGCCTGGCCTATTTCGTGGTTTGGTAATTTTGTCACAAAATAAGCCTCATCTCCGTAATTAGCACAAGATACTGCAACATTCGCTTCTCCTCCACCAAAGATTACTTGGAAAGAATCTGTTTGTACAAAACGATCTGTAGCAGATGGAGAAAGACGTAACATAATTTCACCAAATGTAACTACCTTAGTCATCCTCTTACCTCCTTAACAATCGCTACTGCTTCTTCTACAAGCTTTTGAATTTCATCAAATTTCTTTTCTTTAATTAATGAGCCTTTTACCATCCAGCTACCACCACAACATAGTATTTTTTCATAAGCTAAGTACTCACGAATATTTGTTGTACTGATACCACCAGTAGGCATGAATTTAATGTTCACAAATGGTGCAGCTAAAGCTTTAATCATATTTAAACCACCACTTGGCTCAGCTGGGAAGAATTTTACTTCTGTTAAGCCTAATTCTGTAGCTCTTTCAAGGTCACTTGGTGTACATGTCCCTGGAACAATAGGTACATTCTTATCCATTACATATTTTACTGTTGTTGGATTTAAGCCCGGGCTAACAATAAATTTCGCACCAGCTGCGATAGCACGGTCTGCTTGCTCAGGTGTAATTACCGTTCCTGCTCCAACGATCATTTCTGGATAGGCTTCTACCATTTTACGAATAGATTCTTCAGCAGCAGCAGTACGGAAGGTTACTTCTGCACAAGGCAAACCACCTTCTACTAAAGCTTTCGCAAGAGGTACTGCATCCTCTGCATCATCAATTACTACTACAGGAACAATTCCTAAATCTGCTAATTGTTTTACAACTTCATTCATCTTCTTACTCCTCTACATATTTATGTAATGTTTTACGTACTGCTTCTTTGCCACTAACTAATTCTTGGAAATATTTCATTACTCGTTCTGCCATACCAATTTCTTCTAAATCAAGGCCAAAGATTTGTTCATTCTTTAATAATGGTAAAACCTTCTCTTTGATTTCATCTAAACTATATTCCTTTAATGTAAAGTCTTTTACAAATGGAACAACAGTTTCTAATAATGGATCTGGAGATAATTCAAACGCCTTACCTTCATCATCAATAGCCATTAAATAGCGTAACCAACCCGCAAACACTAATGGAATAAGCTTTAAATCGTTTAAATCTCTTCCTGTATTTTTATATGCCTTAATTGTCTCTCCATAACGAATCGCTAGTTTTTGTGATGTATCTGTCGCAATACGTTGTGGTGTATCTGGCATAAATGGATTAGGTATTCTCACTTTTAATACTGTATCAATAAATTCTTGTGGTTTAATGATACCTGGATCTACAACTACTGGTAAGCCTTCTTGATAACCAATACGTTCTACTAGTTTTACTAAATCCGTATCCTTCATTTCATCGGAAATCTTCTCATAACCCAATAAACAACCATAAACCGCTAAGGCAGTATGTAATGGATTTAAGCATGTACATACCTTCATCTTTTCTACCTTATCTACTGTTTCTTTATCGGTAAAATAGAAACCTACTTTTTCTAATGCAGGACGGCCATTAGGGAATTTATCTTCAATAACTAAATATTCACTTTCTTCTGCATTCACAAATGGTGCAACGTAAGTATTCTTACTTGTAATAACAGGTGTTAAATCTAAACCGTCTTTGGAAAGAATATCTTTTACACTTTCATCTGGTCTTGGCGTAATCTTGTCAATCATTGTCCAAGGGAAGGATACCTTTGTTTCATCTTCTACATAATTCACAAATTCTTTTTTGACTAAGCCTGCTTCTGCCCAAGCCTTTGCAAAGGCATCTACAGCAGCGAATAACTTATCGCCATTGTGTGAACAATTATCCATAGAAACTAAAGCAATCTTCTTTTCTCCAGCTAAATAACGCGCATACAATAAGGAAACAACCTTTCCCATATAACTGATTGGTTTAGTAGGACCATTTTCGAAGTCATGCGTAACAGCAGGTAATTGTACCTGTTTACCATCTACTAAACTATAGCCTTTTTCAGTAATCGTAAAACTTGCGAATTGTAAAGAATCGGAAGCGAATATTTCTTTCATGCGTGTATATTCTTCTTCATTTTCTGCATCTAAAATACATGTTTCACCGATACTACCAATAATGGTTTTATCAATAGAACCATCTGCTCTAAGCGTTACGGCAATACTTAAATTATCTTGTGGGCGATAGTTTTTA
>JAFVFM010000208.1 GCA_017475415.1 Solobacterium sp. | reverse complement strand
TATCACCAGCACCTGTTGTTTCAATCGTATTTTCTTGTAGATAAGCAGGAACTTCGATGAATTGATTTTGCCAATATAGACGACTACCTTGGCTACCTAAAGATAAGGCAATCATTTTAATATTTGGATAAGTATCCTTTAAATATTGAATTCCTTCATCATAATCCTCTTTACCAGTAAACCAAACAATTTCATTATCACTAATCTTTAAGAAATCGCATTGCTTTAAGCCATAATCAATTTCCTTTTTCGCATCATCTAAGTTATTCCATAATGGTTCTCTTAAATTCGGATCAAAGCTAATCATTACATGTGCATTTTTTGCACATTCAATGGCATCGATTGTAGCACTACGAACAGGTTCATCTGTTAAAGAAAGTGAGCCAAAATGGAAAATTTTGGTATTTTTGATATCTTGCATATCAATTTCATCACTTCTTAGCATAATATCTGAACCAGGGTTACGATAGAAGGCAAAATCACGATCACCATCTTCTTTTTTCAATACAAAGGCTAATGTAGTATGGATTTCATCATCCATTTTTAATTGGTGTGAAGAAATGCCTACTTCATCTAATGCCTTTTTGAGCATAGTGCCTAATAAATCATTACCCACTTTTCCAATAAAGGCTGTTTTTCTTCCTAGCTTTGTTAATTCACTAAGTACATTACAAGGAGCTCCACCAGGATTAGCCTCAAAAATCGGATTACCTTGTGAGGATAAACCATGATCGGTAAAATCAATTAATAATTCTCCTAATGCAACTACATCGAATTGACTCATATTAAGCTCCTCCCTACTAATTTTTTTCTAATGTATAAGCGACAATATTCGCTTTCGCCATACCATTAGCACTAAAGCTAATACCTTTATAATCTAGATTTGTATCATAAGTGAATGTTAATGTTTGTTCACCATCATTGATAAAACATTCGAAGCTATATTTATCCATTAAGATACGCAGAGATAAATAATCATCTTGTTTACGTACTTTACAAGAACGGCAATCAATACTTGTTACCCTACCATTTGCATTACTACGATCAAATGTTAAATCATTTGTTTCTGAATCATAAAGTAGAGAAATAAATGCATCATCTTTCTTTGCGAATTTCATTAAGAAGGAATCACATTCACTTAAATCTAAATCAATATTTAAATCTAAAGATCTTCCTTCTACACCTCGTAATTCACATTCATAAGTGATTTCAACATCCTCATAGGATACTTTATTCGTACGATATCCTTCAATTTCACGAACAGGTTGTTGATATAAACGGCCATTACGAATAGATAATTCTCGAGGTAAAGTCATTAATCCATACCAAGATAAATCCTCGCGATCTTCATATAACGTATGCCAACTTTGCATCCAAGCGACCATAATTCTTCTACCATCTGGTGCTAATAAAGTTTGTGTTGCATAGAAATCAACACCATAATCGATTGCTTGATTACTTTCTTCTACCAATTTATTGTTTTCATCAAGTTCCCCTATTAGACATAAAGTACCATGTCCATCACTATATTCATCATCTTTGACCATATTCATTGGACTACATAAGAGTACTTTTTTTCCATCTAATTCAAAGAAGTCTGGACATTCCCACATCGTACCAAAACGATGATTATTTTCTGCTAATACACTAATTAAATTCCAATGTATGCCATCTTGGCTGCCATAATATAAGATTCTGCCATCCATATCATCTTTACAGCCACCTATTACAGCTGTTAAGCTACCATCGCTTTCAACATTCATTTTTGGATCACGGAAATCATATGCACTTAAGCCCTGTGGCAAATCCTTTTGCGTTAATATAGGATTATTTTCATATTTTGTATAATTAATCCCATCACCAAATGCTAGGCATTGGGTTTGTATCATTTTTCCTTTCACATTAGAAGGAACAACCCCTGTATACATAAGCATATGTTTACCATCCTTTAACGTGACAGCACTACCGGAAAAACATCCCCCATTATCTGCATCTGTATCTGGTGCAAGTGCTTCAGGAAGATATTCCCAAGTTACAAAATCTTTACTTACAGCATGCGCCCAATGCATTGGACCCCAAACTGATTTATAAGGAAAGTGTTGATAGAATAAATGGATTTCACCATTGTATATAGAGAATCCATTTGGATCATTCATCCAACCTACACGAGAAGATAAATGGAAGACAGGTCTTTTTAAAGGGTTTGTTTTCTTTTCTTCTTCAACTTCCCAATTTCTTGCTTCTAGCAACTTTTCACTAATCATAAACACATCCTTTTCTATAGAATAGATATCCATCCCATAAAGGGATGGATATCTATTAGGGTATATTTTAATTCTTATTTGTAATATTCATCAAGATACTTTTGGAAAATTCCTAAGTATTTGCTTAATCCATAAGCTTCTAAGTCAGATTGTAATTTATCCCAATCTGCATCTGTAAAGCCATTCATAACCCAATCAGCTTTAGCTGTATTGATGCATTTTTGAATATCAGCTTGTAAGTTGGAGATTTCTTTTGTATCTTCTGTTGTCATGAAAACGTTAGGGAATACATATTTAGAATTCATGTCAGGAGTATAGATGTCTTTGATCCAATCTAAACGATATTGAGCATCATCTGGTGTTGTAACATATACACCATAGTAGCTATCTAAAATAGCAAGTGGACCACCTACTGCTTCAGCTTCACGTACTTCAACTGGAGAAGCATCGCCTAAAGGTGTATGTTGTAACATATCTTCACCCTTGTCATTCTTACCAAGTTGGAAGATATCGAATTCATCATCTTCACCATATGTACCCCAGTTGTTTTGTGGAGATTGGAATGGATCATACATTTGGTCTAACCATGCACATACTAATGCAGGATTTTGAGCAACAGCTGTAACTACGCAACGACCACGGTCGAAACCAGATGTGAAAGAACCATTTTGTGGAGTGATATTAATTGTGTCAGCTTCTAATGCAGGTAATGGTACCCAGCTCTTACCAGCAATTAAATCATCCATAGATACTTGTGCGATATTTGCAACATCCCAAGAGAAGCAAACACCATAACGACCAGCTTTACCTTTAGCAACATATGTAGACCATTCTTGTGTGAATGCTTCTGGATCCATTAAGCCATCTGCATATAATTCATGCAACCAAGCCATACCTTTTTTAAAGCCTTCTTGTGTAGCACTACAAATAACTTCTTTGTCATCTGTTACGGCAATGTGTCTACCTTTATCCATATCACCATAGCCTTCACCGAAACCATTGATTAATACAGATGGATCTTGGTCATAGTCATTCATAATGCATGCAAGAGGAATAATATCACCATCAATCTTGAATTCTTTCTTTAATTTATCTGCATTATCTTTGAATGCAACTAACACTTTCTTGAATTCATCAACATTCTTAGGCATTTCTAGATTTAAGAAATCTAACCAATTCTTATTGATAAATGGCATATTACCAATTGATTGAATCGCTGTCTCTTCATACCCTACTTGTTCAATCCAAGGTAATCGCCAAATATGTCCATCAGCATCAGTACACATCGTACGATATTCAGGAGCTTGTTCAAAAACCTTTTGTAAATTTGGCATATATTTATCGATATAATCTTCAAGATTTAGGATTACACCTTGTTTAGCATATTTAAGAAGATCTGTATCTCCAAAGCCAGCATTGAAGATAAAGTCAGGTAAAGTCTTCGCATTAGACATTTCTAATTGAATCTTTTCACCCCATTGGTCACCTTGAATTGTTTTCCATTCAACGTGTACATTTGTCTTTTCTTCTAATCTTTTGAAGATTGTACGATTGTTAGGTTCAGATTCTGTACCTACTGGGTAGTTTGTCAAACCTTTGATTGTAGCTGTTTCAGCAAGTGGGAATGCTAAATCTTCAGGTTTTACTTCTGTACCAGCAGAACTTCCACCATTGCCTCCAGCGTTATTTCCTCCACAGCCTGTTAAAGGTGCTGCAACGAGGACTAATGATAATGTGCATAAACTTAATTTTTTGAATAATCTCATATTCTTTTCCTCCTTTAGTTTATCCTTTAATTGCACCAGCCATGATTCCACTATCGAAATATTTTTGAAAGAATGGATAGAGAATCATCAGCGGAATACTTGAAATAATAATTGTTGCATACTTTAATAATTCAGCTAATTGCGCACGTTCAGCTGTACTTTGCATATCCGAAACCATGCCAGGTTCTGGTTGGTTTTGAATCAGAATAGAACGAAGTACTAATTGAAGTGGCTGTTTAGATGAACTATTTAAATAAATCATTGCATCGAAGTAGCTGTTCCACATACCTACAAATTGCCACATCGCAATGGTAGCAATAATTGGTACACAGACTGGTAATAAAATCTTAAAGAAATAGACCATTTCATCAGCACCATCAATTTCAGCTGCTTCTTGTAAATCATTAGGAATACCCATGTAATATGTACGCGCGATAATCATATTCCAAACACTAAACGCACCCGGAATCAGAATTGCCCATATGGTATCTAGCATACCTAAATTTGAAATAAGTAAGTATGTAGGTATTAAACCACCGCCAAAGAACATGGTTATCACAAATAATGTATTAAAGATTTTCTTACCTTTGAAATCTGCACGAGACAATGGATAAGCAGCTAATAATTTTACAATTACAGAAATTATCCTAAATAAAACAGAATATAACAATGCATTCTTAAAACCAATACAAATTTGAGCATTCGACATAACACGCTCATATGCGGTTAATGTCCATTTAGAGAAATCAAAAGTTAAACCTTTATTCTGTAATGTTACAGGATCAACGAATGAAGCAAGTACGATATATACCATTGGAATAATAATCGCTAAGACAAATAATCCCAATAATACATAGCCGAATAATAATATCGCTTTATCTTCTGTAGGATATTTAGAGAATTCACTTTTTTGTTTATTATTCATCACTATTCACCTTCTCTAAATCGCCTTT
>JAFVFM010000207.1 GCA_017475415.1 Solobacterium sp. | reverse complement strand
GATTTTTTTATTTTTTCAATGTAGATTAAATGTAACCTTTTTACCTATTTACACAAATAGCCTAATTTTTTCGTAAATATAGCGAAAAAATAACAAATAAATGTTTGCAATTTGAAATGAATTGTATATAATTATATAGCACGAAACGGGAAACCGTTTCGTTGAAGATACATGGGGAGGTAGCGAAGTGGCTAAACGCGGCAGACTGTAAATCTGCTCCCTCAGGGTTCGGCGGTTCGAAACCGTCCCTCCCCACCATCTTTTTTTAGAAATAGGTATTGGGGTATAGCCAAGCGGTAAGGCAAGGGACTTTGACTCCCTCATGCGTAAGTTCGAATCTTACTACCCCAGCCATATTTTTTACCACCGATGTCCCGGTAGCTCAGGTGGTAGAGCAACTGACTTTTAATCAGTGGGTCAGCGGTTCGATTCCGCTCCGGGACACCATCTTATTGAAAATCACATTGTAATCTTTGTGTTGAACGTCTAATTGAAGACGTTTTTTATTTTAGATCACCTAAAAGGAGAAGATAGATTCTTCTCCCTATATGTATCTATTTCCTTTTCGCCAATTTCATTGGCGCACCACTCACATAATACTTCAGTATTCTTAATACATTTCTTTGTAGGATACTTCTTGAAAGAGAATAGGAACGATCGTAACCTTTGTATATTACTTGATGCTTATCTCTATCTATTTCTGCTAATCCTTTTTCAATCAATTCTTTTACAGGACTACCAATCGTCTCTTTATATGAAGCTATATATGTATCTGTTCCCTCTTTATCTAATAAGAAACTGCCCCAACACTCAACTTCCTTTTTCAGCATGCCACCATACATCTTAATTGTTTTTTTCTCCACTGAACCATCTTCGTTGAATGTAGGCTCTATCTTTTGAACACAGGCCATTAATTCATCGCTTGAATATCCGCCCATAAGAATATCATTTCCTGCTTGTAAATCTGCTATACGATCACTATCCCCCTCCCAGTCAGTCATCACGAAACCTTCAAAGCCCCATTCACCTCTTAATACATCTGTTAATAGATCATAACGAGAGGATGTATGAATGCCATTTAATAAATTGTATGATGACATAATTGTTGCTGGTTGGGATAATTTAACAGCGATTTCAAAGCCTTTTAGATAGATTTCTCTTAGCGCTCTTTCACTAACAGAAGAATTTGATTTTGCTCGATCTAATTCTTGATTGTTACAACAGAAATGTTTAGCTGCAACACCAAATCCAGGATGATTATTTTGTAGACCATTAATGAATGCGGCAGCGCTATAGCCACTTACTATTGGATCTTCAGAATAGTATTCAAAATTTCTACCACATAATGGATCACGATGAATATTCATACCCGGACCAAGACACAGTGCGATATCAAAATATTCCATTTCTTTACCATAGGCATCACCAATTTCATAAAGGATATCTTGATTAAAGGTTTGCGCTAATACCATCCCCACAGGGTATGCTGTTGTAGGTGTACCCATTAAATGTAATCCAGCAGGGCCATCCGCTAGCGAACAAGCTGGAATACCTAAGGATTCCGCAAATAGATTTGTTGTTTTACCACTAGCAGAGCCATTAAAGGTAGATTTGAACGCTCCTTTAGGTAAGCGTGGCATAACAGCATATTTTGTTTCTTGACCCGACCCCGTTACTAATCTGACTAATACTTCATCATCTAAGGTCGCCACAAATTCTTATAATGTTATTTTTTTATCTACTACATCCAATAATGTTGCATTATCTATTTCACGTACTTTCTTTATCTCTTCCTCTGTATCCCATTTGAATCTATACAATCTATCTTTCGTTTGATATTCATCTGCTGTATAACATGGTAATACTTTTGACACCTTACTAGATTCATCTATTGTCACATAATCCTTTTTATATAGAGGATAGATATCACCCCTATATTCTTCTGTATTATAGGTTGGATATTCATCAAAATCTAATTCTTTATCTAAAGCAAATTGTTTGGATAATTGAACACCAGTAACTGTTTCATCTACTTCAATTGCGCCAAATATTTCTGTATTACGTGAATCATGCCCTACCCTAATTAAATATTTACCTTTTTCCATAATCCAACTAGATGTTTTTTCATCATAGCTAGCTAGATCTCTTGTTTTAATTTTTATATTAACCTTCACTGTTTCTTTAGGTTGAATGATATCTGTTTTTGTATACCCTTTTAATTCTTGATATGGTTTTCTTAATTCACCAAGTGGTGCACTAATATATACTTGAATCACATCTTTTGCGCTAATAGAACCACTATTGGTTACATCTAAAGATAGATTCACTTCATTCCAATCCACTTCTATTTGGTAATTACTTAATTTAAATTCTGCATAAGATAAGCCATAGCCAAAAGGATAAACTACATCTAAGCCTTTGGTATCAAAATGGCGGTAGCCCACATAAATATCTTCAACATAATCTTCTTGAAATGTATTTCCATCATTATTGGAAAATGTTTTGCTCGCCGGATAATCATCATATGTTAACGCAAAAGTATCCACTAATCTACCACTAGGCGATATTTTACCACTAAGGATATTCGCTAATGCTCTACCAGACTCAAGCCCAGCTTGGCCAAGTAATATTATCCCTGAAACCTTATCATTTTCTTTTAACCATTTACAATCAATCACACAGGTATTCAAAATGACGATCACTTTTTCAAAAGTATTTGTTAGTTTATTGATATTCTTTATTTCATTATCACTTAGATAATAATCTCCTTTTTCAGCCTTTCGATCAAAGCCTTCACCTGTATTTCTTTTAATTACATAGCAGGCTATCGTACTACTAATTGCAGAATCTAATTCTTCTTGACTAATTTCATTTACATCGAAGTATGGTGTTACACCACTAAATCTCTTATCAATAAATGTTAATTTCTTATCCTTTTTCTCAATCTCTTTTTTATATTTATCATAATTATCTAGCCATAGCTTAGAAGTAATTTCATAGCCTGCATCAATAAGCCCATCGTAAATACTCATTGTATATGGGCTAAAAGCATAACCACTCCCTGTTCCACATACAGCTGTATCCTTACTACCACAACCAAATAGAGCTAGCTTCTTTTCCTTAAGAGGTAAATCGAGTAGGAACTAATTTCTAGTTCCTCTCACACCACGGTGCGTGCCGTTCGGCACACCGCGGTTCAATTAAACTTTAACGAATGTCTTTCGTTATAATAATCCAAACAACTTATGAGTCCTCGTTTTGCGAGGATTTCTTTTGTTATAACCCTGCTGATTCCTGACCTTATTGCTACAAAATAATAATGGTTTCCCCATTGTGATATTTTGTTTGCTATCCATTTATCACAGCCTAACTTGAGTAATCCCCATCTTCTTCTTCGGGCAGTCTTCCACTGCTTCCATATGATAATTCTTATCATAGTCCGCAGATGTTTATCAGCTTTTGCCATGGCTACTTTCATATTGCCGATTGCGAAGTAATTTATCCATCCTCGTATAGACCAATTTAGTCTTTTGATTCTTTCGTCCAATGTCATTGGTATGTTTCTCTTGCAGAGTTTCTTCAACGTCCTTTTGAACTTCATTACTGAATCTCCATGTGGTCTCGCTTTCCATTCTCCTTTATCACTCCAGAATTCAAAGCCTAAATACTTTAGTTTATTTGGCTTTGTTATCTTGGTCTTTGTCATATTGACTTTAAGCCCAAGTTTCCTTTCGATAAAGTCTTTAATGGAATACATTACTCTCTTCGCTGCTGCACTACTTTTTACTAGTATTACGCAATCATCTGCGTATCTTGTAAAATGCAAGCCTCTAGCCTCTAATTCTTTATCTAACTGATTAAGCATAATGTTAGATAATAGTGGGGATAGATTCCCTCCTTGTGGTGTTCCCAGTCTTGTTTCTTCATATCTACCTTTATTCATTACTCCTGCTTGTAAGTACTTTCTGATTAATGATTCTGTATCTCCATCATTAACCATTACATGCACATATGACATGAGCTTAT
>JAFVFM010000206.1 GCA_017475415.1 Solobacterium sp. | reverse complement strand
GGGTTTTTTAAATCGCGTAATATGTTCTGTACAGTAAGAGCCGATATTTTAGAAGAACGGAAAGTAAATGGATTGTGCTCATAAT
Organism: Solobacterium sp.; assembly: GCA_017475415.1. GTDB lineage: Bacteria > Bacillota_I > Bacilli_A > Erysipelotrichales > Erysipelotrichaceae > Bulleidia. The sequence goes on along the minus strand of JAFVFM010000206.1, from coordinate 4,753 downwards.
AACTTCTTTTACATATTGGGCATCGATACCTCCTGGCTCTGTAGTTAATCAAACACTCTCTGTCGGTGAAGATACTGTGATTGATTTTCTTGGTAGTATAATCTTTGATTTTGACTCGTTCAAAACCACAGGAAGGGCATGGTGGATAGTCAGGGCATAATGAAACCGTTGCGATAAAAAGATTATCACGATTCGTTAACGAGATATCTTCGATATTCTCATCTTCTAGATTAAAAAAGCATAAGATATCTTCTTTAGATAAATGATTAGACATATAAAGCCTCCTTTAAGCTAATAATAGTTCCGTTGGAAGGCTATGACGAACCAAAGTCATTAATTGAGTTTTGATATGAAGCAGCAGACAATGTAGATTATTCAATTCTTTAGATATAAAAGAGAAGAGTTTAATCCAACGAAGACGAGAGGAATCAGAAGGGAAAGAGAATTCATCTAAAGAAATAGGATCGTTTAGAGCTAGTAGAATAATTGGAGTTACATAATGTTTGTATGGTAGTAAGAAATCTGGCAAACATCTATGATAACGATTGGTAGCCTTACTATAGTAAACAGGGATAAGAAGGATTATAGTTTTGCGGTTTTGAAGTTTAGCGTAACGCTTAACATAACATATAAATTTCATTGTGCAATTGGTATCCGGACAACAAATGGGTCCACTGCTTCTAATCAAAAAACCGAATCACTCTTTTTTTGTATGGAATAATCAGTTATAATAAACATGGTTATTTTACCGGAGGGCTCCGTCAGAAAACTTGGGTCCTCTTTTTCCTTTCAAGATTATTATAAAGAAAACTGGGGTCAGGGTACGATTAGAGAATAAATAAGAAAAGAAATAAAGGAAGTAAGTCGATATCCTCAGGCACCTATGGTACCTTCGTCAATCGAATGGAACCCAGGTTCCATACCTCCCGGGATTTTCTTACGAACAAGAAGGCAACCGAAAGCAAGGGATATAAAAAACAATGAGGCAAGCCACACCCCATATGTGTTTATTGCCTCGTTTTCATTAAAGTATTCTTTTACCCCAAACATATTTAAAGGGTACCATTCACCCAGACTAATTTTATATAGTCAAAGAATTTGTTATAAATAAAGAGAAGATTAAGGAAGTGAACATGATGGAAAAAAGGTTAGTAAGAAAATGGTTCTGTATAAGCTTAGTTTTAATTAGTGTAGTCGCGAATTTTATATTGCCTATTGAAGCAAAGGATTTAGCCACAAAAGTGGGAATGGAAAAGGCAAAAGATTTACCGATAAATATGTATGAATATATATATTTACATCCAACAAATAAACAACAATATTATCGTATTCATACAGAAGCTAAGGCACAGAATTACAATTTTGAAATTCGTAATTATAGTAGTAAAGCTAAGCCTATATTTGAATGGATGGATGAAAATGGAAGAGTATTCTATAAACAACAAATTGATCCGGCAAAGCAAAATGGGAATGGTGCAATACTAATCAATAACACAAATTGTCCATTAGATATATTATTACCAAATAAGAATTATTACATAAGAATTTCTACTGTAGAGGCAATTGATGAAAATGTAGCGATAAGTTTCTATTATCGATCAATAGATGGTGCTGGTGGAGGACTAGTATCTTCCTTTGTAGATCGTCTATATAATTTATGCTTAGGACGTAAAGCAGATGCTAAGGGAAAGAATTATTGGATGAATCGTTTATTAATAGGAGATAATTCTTTCTTCTATTATTCATCGAAGGATACGGGAGCAACTGTAGTAAAAGGTTTCTTCTTCAGTAACGAAATGAATAAAATGAATTTAAGCAATAGTGAATTCATAGAACGTTGTTATAAAGTAATGTTAAATCGAAATGCGGATGCTTCGGGTAAAAAACATTGGCTTTCTCTCATCAATAAGCGTTTATCGAAATTAGCAGTAGTAAAGGGTTTTGTAGAATCTAATGAATTCACAGCGATTTGTAAGAAATACCAAATAGAAAGAGGATATATAGAACTCTCTGAAAAAGACCAATATCATGGTATATATGCCTTTGTGGAACGCTTATACCAAAAGGTATTAGGTAGAAGCGCAGATGAAGCTGGCTTACAATATTGGACTAGACCAATTATCAGAAAAGTACTTATGCCTAAAGAAGTAGCGACAAGAGGCTTCTTTGAATCGCAAGAATTCAAAAATAAGAATTTAAATAATGAACAATATATTCGTGTTCTCTATCGTACTTTCTTAGAACGTGAGGCAGATGCAAGTGGCTTACAATATTGGTTAAGCAAAATGAATTCTGGGGTGGATAAAAAAGAAATATTAAATGGTTTTGCGGATTCCAAAGAATTCGCTAATCTATCTGAACAATATGGCTTAAGTGAATATAACAATATTGATCGCATGAAATATCCGTCAATTGAAGGCTTAGACCAAAACGATTGGCGTATACAATTAGCGATGCGGTATGAAGCAGAAAAAAGACCAGGCCAATGTACAGAAATAGACCGCCAATTTGCAGCAGATGTAGGTATCAGTAGAAGCGGTATACCAGTTGTTGTACCAGAAAGTGAAGCGCGTTTTGGAGATCAATGTTATTACTCAAATAATGGCTATAATGGGGCGACACATGTTGCTTTCTATCTAGGTTCTGGTATGTGTTTACACGGTAATTATTTAGGTGCGGCTAAGATTGCCCCAGCCTATTTAGCGGGAGCTTCCAAGCCTGTATTCTATCGATATTCAGGTAATTAAGGTGCAAAAAAGCACCTTTTTAGTTGGAAAGAGAAACTAAAAATTTGACAAAAATAGTATCTTTTGTATACCATTTTAAGTATGCTTAAGAAAATAAAAGTAATCCTATTAGCACTATTATTCAGTTTAAGTGCTATGCCAATTACCCAAATTGAGGCAATATCGGAAAAAGAGAAGATTAAACAAATACCTACAACAGAAGCCTCTGTTAGAGGATTCACGGTAAGAATGTATCGTTTGGTATTAGAAAGAGAAGCGGATGTTTCCGGCTACCAATATTGGGAAAATAATCTCAAAGTTGGTAAGGTGGGTGGCGCAGAAATGGGCTATGGCTTCTTCTTCAGCAATGAAATGAAACAGAAGAATCTACCTCATAGTGCTTACTTACGCTTGTTGTACAAAGCGATGATGAACCGTGAAGCAGATACGAAAGGTTTAGAATTTTGGCGTAAGAAATTGTCCTTAGGTATTTCTAGAGAAGAAGTATATCAAGGGTTTGCGGAATCCAATGAATTCAAAAGTATCTGCCAAAAATATGGAATACGTATTGGAGTAGTTCCAAAAAGAGTAGAACAATCCGATTATATGACAAGAGTGTTTGTTGGCCGTTTATACGAAAAGTCCTTACATAGAGAAGGAGATATTAAAGGTATAAATGAATGGACAACAAGGATTAAGAATAATCAAATTAGTGGTGCTAAATTAGTAGCCCAATTTGTGAACAGTAAGGAATTTCAAAATAAAGTCACAACGGATGAATCTTATATTCAAGCCTTATATGAAGCTGTATTAGATCGTGGTGCAGCAGAAACAGAAGTACAATATTGGCTAAAGAGAATGGAAGATGGTTTTCCAAAAGACCATGTATTACGTTCCTTTGTTTCCTCAAAAGAATTTGATACTTTATGTAAGAAATATGGCGTAGAAACAGGAAGTATCGAAGTAGCAGATGAATTAGATCATATTCAAAAGCCAGTAGAAGTAGTGGAATATCACCAAGATGATCCTAAATGGGGGAATAAATGGTATTGGCCAAGAACTTTTGCGGCAATTGGGTGTGCACCTACAGTAATCGCTATGGCAGCCTCATCTTTATTGGGTAAAGAAATCACACCACATATGGTAGCGGATTATTTAGTAGCTTATCCAGATGAATTCCATGGTTCCTTTGGCACCAATATGAATGGATTTTATCGAGCTGCTAAACACTTTGGATTGAAGGTTGTACCTTTAAGAACGAAAGAACAAGTCACAAAAGCATTAAAAAATGGCTACATGTTAGCTGTATCTGTAGGTCCTAATGCGCCAGTATTATTCCCAAATTGGAATCCTAATCTAGCGCATGCCGAATTATTATATGGATTAAATGTGGATTTAACGAGAGTATATAATCCACTAAGTAAGGGTACTAAGGGATGGTATAGTGTAGATACATATTGGAGAGAACGTACAATGTGGGATGCTGCAACTTACCAAGGTAATTATGCCTTAGCTCTAGGTAGACCATAATAAAGAAGTAAAAAGATGTTATGCACAAAAAATGTGTAAGCATCTTTTTTTTAGGGAATTTGCCTCCTTGCTGGAAATAAGAATAGTAAGGAGGAAATAGTGTGGTTATCAAGAATAGAAAGTTATTGAAGAAACAAATCCAAAAAGAATTCCTAGAGGCCAAGATTAGTGATAATTTCATCTTTACTAAGGTATTCCAAAAGGAAGAATTGCTTAGGGAATTAATCAGAAGAATCTTGCCCGAAGTACGTTTAGGTAAGATTAAGATTCTTGCTAGAGAATATGATGTAAAGGAAGTAGAAAAAGGAAAGGGGATAGTATTAGATATTTATGTAGAAGATGAAGATAAAATGATCGATATAGAAATGCAAGTAGTAAATAAGCCAAAAGAATTACCACATAGAGTTCGTTATTACCATGAACTAATGGATGTCCATCATTTGGATGAAGGTGAAAACTATGGAGTAATGAAGGATAGTTATGTAGTCTTCATCTGT
>JAFVFM010000205.1 GCA_017475415.1 Solobacterium sp. | reverse complement strand
TGCATGGGTATCTTTGGTGATTGTTGCCTTGCAGATTGTAACAGGTGCTATGCTAGCCTATGCTTTAGTCTTCTTGAAATTCAGAACGAATAAAGCGTTGTTTGCGATTGTTATGGCAACCTATATGTTACCTGTTGCGGCAACCTATATTCCAAGTTATATCATCTTAGCGGATTGGGGTATGCTAGATTCTTTTAGAGGTTTAATTATTTCTAGTACGGTAAGTATCTTTGGTATTTTCCTACTGCGGCAAGGATTTATGCAAATACCAAAAGGCTTAGTTGAAGCTGCTAGAATGGACGGCGCTTCGCATTGGCGGGCCTTATGGGAAGTTGTATGTCCGATGACAAAAGCTAGTTTTATTACTTTTGGCTTAATGAATTTTATTTCTACTTATAACAACTATATGTGGCCTTCTTTGATTACGAAAACAAGCGATTATTTCCTTGTTTCTCAAGGCTTACGTGCTTTCTTTGTAAGAGATGGTGCTTATGGTACAGAGTGGGCACTTGTTATGGCAGCCTCAGCTGTAGTTGTTGTGCCATTATTAATTCTATTTGCCTTTACGCAAAAATGGTTTATTAATGGTATTGGCGGGGAAACAGGTATTAAAGGTTAGATACATTTACATTTTAGCCATATGAAAAAGGCTGTGCATTGCACAGTCTTTTATAAAGTTTTCTTGTAATAATTATCTACTTTTGTATAACCTGTCTTTTCTAAGAAGGCTTTATGATGAATGTCATCTCCACGGTAGATTAATGTATGAATTCCATCTTGCGGTAAACAAGAATATAAATATTGTCCAATGGAAAAATCGCGATATTCAGGAATGGAATAATCAAGTTGAATATCGAATGTTCCTTCCTCCTCATGGCCGAAGGTAATACCTACTGGTAGGCCTTGGCAGCATACAATATAGCCTCTATTCATTTTTTCTAATGACAAGTCTGTATCTGGAAAACAAGTTTGAATATCCTCTTTATAGCGATTTATTTCATAAGTTAAGAAAGCATCATTTTTATTTACACGAACCAAATCATATTCTTTATTTGTTTGATTGGTTTTACTCATCTTCCATAAAAAGTGCAAATTAATCAATACCAAACAGAAATTCATAATCGCTGTTGGATAAGAATGAATAATGAGTGCATATAGCATAAAGATAAAACTACCGATGGTATTGACAACCCTCAATTTAACAACCGATACCATCAAAAAAGATACTAATACAAGAAAAGATCCGATGTAGCCAAAAATTTCTATCATCATTTGTGTGTCCATGTTATTTATCCTCCCTCAAATTTGGCAACATTTCAATTTATAAGAAATCGTTGCGCAATGCAAGTATTATTTCATTATTTTTTCCTTATAGAATGTTTTATAATTCTCAATCATCTCTTTTAAAGTGTAATTATCCATAATATCTTGATAGGCATTTTCCCGTATATCTTTGGATTCTGGATCAAAGTAGTGATTAATCGTGTTTACGAAAGAAGCTGCTGAATCGCAAATAAAACCATTTTCGCCATTGGTGATAACATCCCTACTACCAACTACATTCGATACAATACAAAGCTTTTTTAAATACATTGCTTCAAGTAGGGAAATAGGTAATCCTTCCCAAAGAGAAGTGAGTAAGAATACATCACCATCATTCATTTTCTTAATTGCTTCTGAATGATCTAACCAACCTGTTATTTCGATATTTGGTGATGTGAGTTTCCATTTGGATTCGCCGTCACCAATCCAAAGAAAATGTACATTAGGCATAGCACGTGCAATTTCATTAAATAAATCTGGATTCTTTTGGGGATTAATTAAGCCTGTTGTA
>JAFVFM010000204.1 GCA_017475415.1 Solobacterium sp. | reverse complement strand
AGAAAAACAAATGATGGAATGATGGAATAGAAAAAAGGCAGATGGAACTTATAAGGCTTCATCTGCTTTATTTTGTGCATCTAAATAGGAATAAATACATCCGCAATAATTCTGTTTATAAAGATTGTAAGTAGAACAGATTTCATTGGAATGGAGTTGCCCATTATCTTTCTTGAAATCAGAATAGAAATATTTTGTATATTCAAATTCTTTCGCTAAGCTTCTTCCTATTTCGTTTAATTTTTGAGAATCTTTTTGTCTAGAAAAGGTCATTACAGTAGTGAAATAATCAAAATGATGTTCATTAGCGTAAGTAAATGCTTCTTTCATACGATCTTCATAACATATAAAACAACGCTTATATCCTTCTGGATCATCTTTCCTGGATTCTAGTTTTTTAGTGAACTGTTGATTGTCATATTCTTTTACAACAACTTGAATTTCATCTCCATAACGCTTTTGTACATAACGCTTCATTTCTAGTAGGCGTAAGTCCCATTCTTCTTTAGGATAAATATTGGAATTGTTATAGAGAAGAGTGATATTGAAGTGCTGTTTTAAGAATTCAATAGGCCAACAAGCACACACAATACAACATGCATGTAATAGGATGCTTGGCTTTGTTTCTAACTGATCGATCTTTTTGATTTCTTCTAAAGCTAAAAGGTGGTAATTTGTTTTGGGCATCTTTTTTCGCTCTTGTAAATAAGCGAAGAATTCTTCTTTATTCATTTGTGATTAACATGCAGTCACCAAAAGAGAAGAAACGATATTTCTTTTGTACTGCCTCCTTATAAGCTTTAAAGATAAGATCTTTTCCTGCATAAGAAGCAATCATCATAATTAAGGTTGATTTTGGTAAATGGAAATTCGTTAAGATGCCATCTACTGTATGCCATGTGTAACCAGGATAGATGAATAATTTTGTTTCATCATTGCAGGCTCTAAATTCACCATATGTATTCCAGACGCTTTCTAATGTACGTACGCTTGTTGGTCCAATAGCGAATATGCGCCTACCTTATTGTTTTGCTGTATTTAAAGCTATTGCACATTCTTCACTCATTGCATAGCGCTCTGCATGCATGATATGTTCTTCAATATTTTCTGTATCCATTGGTCTAAATGTACCTAAACCTACATGCAAAGTAACATCAAGTATTTCCACACCTTTTTCTTTTAAGGCTGTTAGGATTTCTTCTGTAAAATGTAAACCAGCAGTAGGGGCAGCAGCGCTGCCTCTTACCTTTGCGTATACTGTTTGATAGCGATTAGGGTCATCTAGTTTTTCTTTAATATATGGTGGTAAAGGTACATTGCCTAATTCATCTAATATTTCATTGAATATACCATCATATATCATCTTAAAACGACGTATACCCTTATCTTTTATTTCTATACATTTCGCTTTTAATCGCCCATCATGAAAGGAAATAACTGTATCTATTTTTACAACTTTTGCATTTCCTACAAGACACTCCCATATATCGTCTTCTTCCTGTTGTAAAAGAAGCACTTCTACATGGGCATTGGTTTCTTCTTTTGTGCCAAATAGACGGGCAGGAATGACTTTTGTATTATTGCGTACAAGCACATCACCTTCATGGAAATATTCTAAAATATCTTTGAATTGTTTATCTTCACAAATACCTGTATTTTTATGAATAACCATCATTCTTGATGTCGCTCTATCTTTCAAAGGTGTTTGAGCAATCAATTCTTGTGGCAATTCATAATCAAAATCACTTGTCTTCATCAAAAACCTCTTTCATCAAATTTCATTTCACTTAATACTTGTTGTTTAAAATCTAAATAGCGATCCTCTTTAATTGCAAGGCGCGCATCTTCCATTAATTTAATGAGGAAGCGTGTGTTGTGAATACTAAACAAACGTTTACCAAAACCTTCATCAGTGCGTGCTAAATGGTTTAGATAAGCTTTCGTATAATTTTTACAACAATAACAATCGCACTTAGGATCAAGTGGACTAAAGTCTTCTTTATAGATGGCTTTTCGTATGGATATTCTACCTTCACTTGTCATTAAAGTACCATGTCGAGCTAAACGGGTTGGTAATACACAATCGCACATATCGATATTCATGCTTACTGCTTCTAATAAGTCGTTCACTGCACCGACACCCATTAGATATCTAGGTTTATCAAGTGGTAGTTTTTCTTGTGCATATTGCACCATACGCTTCATTGTTTCTTTATCTTCGCCAACGGATGTGCCACCTATGGCATAACCTGCAAAATCCATTTCGACTAATTTCTCTGCGCAATAATGTCTAAGATCTTCATAGTCGCCACCCTGTACAATACCAAATATGGATTGTTCATCAGGGCGTAAGTTAGCTTCTTGCCCACGTTTTGCCCAACGCAATGTACGTTCCATAGAAGCCTTTGCGTATTCCCTGGTTGCTGGATAGGGTATGCATTCATCAAAGGACATGATGATATCTGCACCAATGGCATTTTGAATCTGGATAGACTTTTCAGGAGAAAGGAATAATTTATCTCCATTTAAAGTATTTTTAAATGTAACACCTTCTTCTTCTATCTTTCTAGTATCCGCTAAAGAGAAAACTTGAAAACCACCCGAATCCCTCAACATCGGGCCTTTATAATTCATCATCTTTTGCACACCACCTGCTTTTTTGATAATCTCTTCACCTGGCCTTAGCCATAGGTGATAGGTATTAGCTAATACTACGCCTGCTCCCATCTCATAGAGTTCTTCTGGAGATAAGAATTTAACAGTAGCTTGCGTACCTACGGGCATAAACATAGGCGTTTCTACATCACCATGAGGTGTATGCAAGATTCCTGTTCTAGCTCCGGATTGTTTGCAGATGTGTGTTATTTCAAATGTTACTGGATGTTTCATACAAAAAAAAGTATACCAAAGTTTAGGATACTTTTCTTCTATTATTTCCTACATGGTATAATGAAGGCATGAAATCACAAAAAATCCGCATAAGAAATTTGCCACAAGATAGGAAGATTTATCATAAGATTCAATTAAAACCAATT
>JAFVFM010000203.1 GCA_017475415.1 Solobacterium sp. | reverse complement strand
ATCAATGTAAAGTACTTTTAGGTTCAGCTACGCCTTCTTTGGAATCTTATGCGAGGGCATTAAGGAAGGTATATCATCTTGTGGAAATGAAACAAAGAATCAATGATACTTTGCCTAAAATTACTTTAGTGCCGATGAAAGAGGAATTAAAAAAAGGTGGTAGTTTAATCCTTTCTTCTTTATTAAAAGAAAAAATAAAAGAACGATTGGAAAAGGATCAACAAATTATTTTATTACTGAATCGAAGAGGTTTTAGTACGCAATTGCGCTGTAAAAATTGTGAAGAGATATTAAAATGCCCACATTGTGACTTGGCTTTGCGTTATCATCGCAGTGTAAGTCGATTAATCTGTCATGCCTGTGGTACAGAATTATCTGTGCCAAAATATTGTCCTAATTGTAAGAGTGAGAGCGGATATATGAATACAGGCTTTGGTACAGAACGTTTAGAAGATGAAGTGCGTTTAGCTTTTCCTGAAGCACGTATTTTAAGAATGGATGCTGATACAACAAAAAGAAAGAATAGCCATATGAAGATCTTAAAGAGCTTTGGTGACGGTGAGGCGGATATATTAGTCGGTACACAAATGATTGCTAAAGGCTTAGACTATCCTAAAGTGACTTTAGTAGGAGTAATCAATGGGGATGAAGGAATACAACGCACAGATTATCGTTCTTGTGAGATCACCTTTGATTTACTTATGCAAGCAGGTGGAAGAAGCGGTAGAGCTAAAGAAGTAGGTGAAGTAATATATCAAGTTTTTGATCCTGATCATTATGCAATAAAAGCTACAACAATACAGGATTATGATTATTTCTTTAATCAAGAAATGATTTTCCGTAGAGCTGGTCAATACCCTCCTTATACCTATATGATATCCTTATTACTTGTAGGTAGGGATAAAGAAAAGGTAGAAGAAAATGCCATAGCTTTAAAGGATGCTTTACAGGGGAATTTTAAAGTAATTGGTATCATTCAATTATTGAAGATAGCTGATTTATATCGTTATCGTATTATTCTTAAAGGAAAAGATTTAAAGGAAATGCGTTTAGCGATTAAAAATGTAATTGCAGATGGAAAGATAGATGTAAAGGGATTACGTATAGATGTGAATCCGTTGGTATTAGACTAATGAAGAGTAGAGAATATATTATTTATGTACTAAAACGTGTATTTTTAGAGGATGCTTATGCAAGCATTCTTTTACGCAAGCCTTTAGTGGATAAAGAAGAAATGGGTTTTGTGAGTGAAGTTGTTTATGGGACAATACGGAATTATTTATATCTTGAAAACCAATGGCGTGATTTAGCGAAGAAAGTAAAAAAAGAAACAGCCTTACTTATTGATATGAGTATTTATCAATTATTCTTTTGTGATTCCATTCCTCATTATGCTACAATTCACGAAGCTGTAGAATTAGCGCATAGACAAGAAAAAAGATTTGTGAATTTTATTTTACGTGAAGTAGAGCGTAGAGGAAGAATCGATAGTAAAGATTTATACATACAATATAGTCATCCAAAATGGATAATCAATTTATGGGAGGCTCACTATGGTGAAGAAAAAGCTATAGCTATACTAAAGCATAATCAAAAACCTGCTCTTGTTTATGGGAGAATAAATGCATTAAAAACGACAAAAGAAGAAATGGAAAAAGATTATCCTATTCATTTTTTGAATGAATATTGCTTTGTTAGCGATAAACAAATACAACATATGGAAGCCTTTAAAGAAGGAAAAGTAGTTATTCAAAATATATCTTCGCAAAAGGTAGTAGAAGCAATAAGAGTTAAAAAAGGAATGAAGATATTAGATGTTTGTGCCTCCCCTGGTACAAAAACCCAACAAATCGCTATGCTTATGGAAAATGAAGGTACGATAGATGCTTTTGATCTTTACCAAAAGCGGGTGGATTTATTGGATGAATTGATGCAGAAAACGGGTGTAACGATTGTCAATAGTGGAGTACGTGATGCAAGAATCAAACATCCAAAAGAAGAATATTATGATCGAATACTTATGGATGTGCCTTGTTCTGGTTTAGGAGACTTAGCGCATAAACCAGAAATACGTTGGCATATTCAACCAGAAGACATTGATGAAATTGTATCTATCCAACAAGAAATATTAGAGGCGAATTGTTTAAGCTTAAAAAAAGGTGGTTTATTTGTTTATAGCACTTGCACACTAAATAAAAAGGAAAATGAGAAACAAATCGCACAATTTCTTCTTAAACATAAAGAATTCACTTTATTAGAAGAACATACATTATTTCCTGATGAAATAAATGGCGATGGGTTTTATTATGCAATAGTGAGAAGAGGGGTAAATTGAAGTATAATAGATTATGTTTATGAAAAATATATATGATTATGATTTAAAACAATTAGAAGAATTATTGGCTCAAAAAGGACAGAAGGCTTATCGGGCTAAGCAACTTTTTACTTGGCTTTATCGTAAACGTGTCAAAGACTTTTCACAAATGAGTGATTTACCTGCTTCTTTGTGTGAAGAATTAGCAAGTGAATATTCTATAGAACCATTAAAAGAAGTGAATCGGCAAGTAGCTAGTGATGGCACGATAAAATATTTATTTGCGTTAAATGATGGGGCAACTATAGAAACTGTATTAATGCATTTTCATTTTGGAAAAAGCGTATGTATCTCTAGCCAAGTAGGTTGCAATATGGGTTGCACGTTTTGTGCATCTGGCTTATTAAAAAAACAAAGAGATTTAACAACAGGAGAAATGGTAGCCCAAATTCTTTATGTGCAAAATGAATTAGATAAAGAAGGCGAAAGAGTGGCGAATATAGTGATTATGGGTACAGGTGAACCTTTTGATAATTATGATAATGTGATGAATTTTTGTGCAATCGTGAATCATGATTTAGGCTTGGCTATTGGGGCACGCCATATTACAATCTCAACCTGTGGTATAGTGCCACGCATTTATGATTTTGCGGCTGGTAAATATCAATACAATTTAGCCATCTCACTTCACGCACCAACAGATGAATTAAGAAGACAGTTAATGCCAATTGATAAGGCCTATCCTTTAGATGAATTAATGAAAGCTTTAAAGGCTTATAGTGTGGATAATCATAGGCGTCTAACATTTGAATATATTTTATTGCATGGCGTAAATGATACAGATGAGCATGCTGTTCAATTAGCGAATTTGATTCGTGGAATGAATGCTTATATTAATTTAATTCCCTATAATCAAGTAGATGAAAATGGTTTCCAATCAACAAAGGATAAAGATGCTTTACATTTTTATGATGTGCTGATGAAAAATGGTGTAAAATCTACCTTAAGATCAAAACATGGTGAAGACATAGATGCAGCTTGTGGACAGCTGCGTGCGAAATATGAGGAAAATAAATGAAATATTGTGGGTTAACGGACAAAGGTTTAGTTCGAAAAAGCAATCAGGATAGTTATGTTATCGCAACAAATGGGAATCAAGATGTTTTCGCAATTGTTGCGGATGGCATAGGTGGTAATTTAGGCGGAGATGTGGCAAGTAGACTAGCTGTATCACACTTTTCGAAAGCTTTTTCAGAAGTAGAAAGATTTCAAAGTGAAAAAGAAGTTGTAGATTGGCTCAATGAGCAAATTGAAGCAGTGAATTCTCGCATTTTTAATTATGGTAAGAAACATATCCAACTAAAAGGTATGGGTACAACTTTCTGCGCTGCAATGTTAACTAGCTTTGGCATTTTTATTATCAATATTGGTGATAGCCGCTGCTATGCATGGAATACACAAATTGGGTTTAGACAAATGACCTTAGATCATACATTAATGAACGATATGATTGCGCATGGTGAATTAACACTAGAAGAAGCGAAGAATTTTACGAAACGTAATGTATTAACGAATGCCCTGGGCGTTTGGGAAAGTGTACGTGCAGATATTGATATTCATCATGAACATTTGGATGGTATTTTATTATGTTCTGATGGTTTACATGGTTATGTAAAAGAAGAAGTCATTGCAAAAGTAATACGAGATCAAGAACTAGATGGTAGTTTAAGATTACGTAAATTGCTAAAAGATGCTTTAGAAGCTGGTGGATATGACAATATTACAATGGTTGTGATTGACCTAGAAGGAGATAGTCTCCATGGCTAGAAACAATGTCATCGCAAATCGTTATGAAGTGATTCAACATATTGGTCAAGGTGGTATGGCCGATGTTTTTCGTGCTGTAGATACAATATTGAATCGTGAAGTGGCAATTAAAATCTTGCGTTCTGATTTAAATACAGATGAAATAAGCATCTTGCGTTTTGAACGCGAGGCCCAAGCTGCTACTGCTTTAGCACATCCGAATATTGTAGAAATATATGATGTAGGCGATTATAAAGGGCATCATTATATTGTCATGGAATATGTTCCTGGAAAAACATTAAAACAGGTCATACGAAATCGTGCTCCTTTATTGAATGAAGAAGCAATTGATATCATGAAACAATTAACAGCCGCAACTGCAGAAGCGCACAGTAGAGGAATTATTCATCGTGATATCAAACCACAAAATGTAATTGTAAAGGCAGATGGTTCAGTTAAGATATTAGACTTTGGTATTGCAACAGCTAAAGGAAGTATGCAATTAACGCAAGCAAATAATGTTATGGGTTCTGTGCATTATTTAGCCCCTGAATTAGCGAAAGGGGAAACAGCCTCGCCACAATCGGATATTTATGCCTTAGGTATTGTTTTATATGAGATGCTAAGCGGTGATGTGCCATTTAAAGCGGATCAAGCTGTACAAGTTGCCTTAAAGCATATGAAAGAACCTATGCCTAGCGTGAAAAAAATGAATCCGAATGTTCCTCAATCTGTAGAAAACATTATTCTTAAAGCGACGATGAAGGATCCTGTGCATCGTTATCGTAATTGTAATGAAATGTATAACGATTTACTCACTTGTTTAGATCCAACGCGAAAAGATGAATTACCAATTATTGTACCGAGTATAAAAAAGACAATTGTTACACCTGAAGAAAAAAAACCTGCAGTTGCTAGACCTATAAATAGCTCACAAAGTGAAGCAGTTACGCATAATAAAGAAAAAGTAGAAAAAAAAGGTAACAATATTACAACTTATATTCTTGCAGCAGTGATTCTTGCGATTGTCGCAATAGGTACATTTTTTACCTTATTATTAAATGGAATCATTAGTTTTGGACCTAAGATGGTTACTGTACCAAATGTTGTTGGTATGACACGTGAGGAAGCAGAAAGCATATTGATTGAGAATAATCTAATTCTTAGTTCAAATATTAATTATGAATTAACAACGAATGTAGAAAAGGGAAAAATTATCCATATGGAACCTTCTGCCTTTAGCGAAGTAGAAGCGGAAAGCTATGTGACCGTTAATATTTCAACTGGTAAAGGCGTTGTAGCAGATGATTTTGTCGCTATGAATGCTTCTGTAAAAGAAATACAAGACTATATTGTAGAACATCCTGAAAAATATACGAACGTTAATGTTACCTATAAAGAAGAAGAAAATGCCACAGTAACACCAGGTATTATTTTTCGCCAAGAAGTATTGGAAGCGAATCAATTATTCAATCCGGAAACCATAACCAATCTGACTTTAGTTTATTCTAAATATCCTTCTACCATTATCCCGGCAGATATTATTGGTAAACCAATTGGCGATGCTGTTGCACAATTAGAAGCACAAGGATTAGTTGCTTTAACTAGCCCAATCGATTCAAGTGGATTTAGTGATGAAGAATTAGAAAAGTTAACGTATGGGGTTGTCATTAGAGTGGAACCTAATGTAGGTGAAGAATATATACAACGTGAAGATAATTACATTTTGTTGTTTTATTATTGATAAGAGGTGAGGATGTTAGGGAGAATCATAAAGATTGTTTCAAAGGAATATACAATATTAAGCGATGATGGAAATAGATTGATGGCGCAATTATCAGGTAAGATTCGTCTACAAACTACTCCGATTGCTGGTGATTTTGTAGAATACGAAAGTATAAATGGCGTATATGTAATTCAAAGAATAAAAGAAAGAAAGAATCGTTTAATTCGTCCTAGCGTTGCCAATGTGGATCAAGCTTTAGTATTAATTAGTTTAAAAGATCCTGACTTTACTTCAACCTTAATTGATCGCTTATGTATGCTCATTGTGCATGAAAAAATAGAACCTATTCTTTGTGTAACGAAATGTGATTTAGGTATAGCGGATGATATTGAAAAACAAATTCAAGAATATGAACGTGGACCGATGCGCGTTATACGTTGTCAAAAAGATAGTTTAGATGAAGGTATAGGTGATATTTTAAAAGGTAAGGTATCTGTTTTAACTGGTCAAAGTGGTGTGGGTAAAAGTTCATTATTAAATCAATTAAATCCTGAGTTTCATTTAGCTATTCAAGCTATATCGAAAGCTTTAGGAAGAGGAAAGCATACAACTAGGCATAATGAATTGCACTTGGTTTCGGGAGGATTAGTAGCAGATACACCAGGCTTTAGTTCTGTATATTTTGGTCATATTGCAGAAAACGAACTCGCTTATGATGTATTAGATTTTCTGCCTTATCTAGGTAAATGTAGATTCAATGATTGTATTCATGAAAATGAGCCGGATTGCGCAATTAAGGCTGCTGTAGATAGAGGTGAAATCAGTTCACTTCGTTATCAAAATTATTTAGCAGTATTAGAATTAATTCGTTTAGGAAAGGGGAGATATTAAATGATAGTAGCACCATCTGTATTATCACTTGATTATGCAAATACAAAAGAACAATTAGACGCATTAGCTGCTTCTAAGGCAGAATGGATGCATTTTGATGTAATGGATGGGCATTTTGTGCCGAATCTGAGTTTTGGTCCAGATATACTAAAAGGATTTGTAAAGGGATCTAAGCTAATTAAAGATGTGCACTTAATGGTAGAAGATCCTTCCTATTTTGCGGAAGTATTCGCTGAAGCAGGTGCAGATTATATCACGTTCCATTATGAAGCCTTAGATGGTGATCATGAAAAAATCATGGCATTAATCAAAAAGATTCATGATTTAGGTTGTAAGGTAGGCTTATCGATTAAACCCAAAACAGATGTTATGGTATTAAAAGAATATATTCATGACGTGGATTTATTCTTAATTATGTCTGTAGAGCCTGGTTATGGTGGTCAAGCTTTTATGGAAGATGCCTTAGAAAGAATCGAAATCTTAAAGCTTTGGATAAAAGATGATGATAGTAAAGCTTTAATTGAAGTGGATGGTGGCATTAATGAAGAAACAGGAAGGGCTTGTGCACAAAAGGGTGTAGATATATTAGTGGCAGGTTCTTATGTTTTTAAAAATGATATTGTAGAAATGGTAGAGAAATTATGGAAACTTTAATTCTTTTTACCAAAGAGGCACCTTTAAACTTTGAATCATTTGAGACTCAGGTGGCTTATGGTGGTGTTGACTATGGAGCATATTATTTAGCTACTCAAAAGAAAATGATGGAATTTTCTATAGGGGATTTTGATTCTGTTGAGGATACAAAGCTTATTCAAGAAATGAGTAAAGATTTTATTAGTTTACCAAAAGAAAAGGATTCAACCGACCTGGAAGCAGCGATTAAGGAAGCCTTAAAAAGAGGTTATGAAGAGATTTGGGTATTTGGTGCATTAGGAGAAAGAGTAGACCATGAACTCATTAATTTGCGTCTAGCCTACCAATATCCAGGAATTGTTATGTTAAGCAATGAACAGAATCGTATTTTCGCTTTAAGTGAAGGTGACTATGAAATTACAAAAGATGAATATTCCTATTTATCCTTATTTACCTTTCGTGAAGCCGGCGTTTCATTAGAAGGAGTGAAATATCCTTTAGTCAATCAAGAATTATACGATAATGATTTATATACATCTTCTAACGAAATCATAGAAGATAAAGCTGTCTTACAAGTCAAAAGAGGAACGGTATTGATTATACAGAGTAAAGATAAAGAAAAAACCCAATAACTGGGTTTTTTTTCTTTGCATAAGTTTACTCAGCAACAACTTTAGCTGCTTTAGCAGCTTTGCCCTTGAGAGTCTTTAATGCGCGAGCACTGATTTTAACAGTTTGTGGTTTACCATCAACAATCATATGTACTTTTTGTAAGTTGACGTTCCATTTACGTCTAGTAGCACGTAATGAATGTGAACGGTTATTTCCTGACATTGCTCTTTTACCGGATACGGCACAAACTCTTGACATATACCATAACCTCCTTTTTCTTACATAACGCTTGTTTAGACTATCATATCTTGTTTACCTTTGCAATATTTTTTCCTACTTTTTTCTAATAAATACATAGATTATTACTGTTTTTATGAATGATTTATGATAAAATACTTTGGTAATGAAGGGAGAAGTTAACGTGAGCGATAAACAAATTTTTGCTGCAATCGAATTATCGGATCAAGAGGTGCGTTTGGTTGTCGGCGAATTTTTTAATGCAAGAATGAATATTCTTGGTGTTGAAAATGTGAAATGCGATGGCGTTACCTACTCTGCTGTAACAAACAAAGATACTGTTGTTTCTTCGATACAAAAGGCTAAAGCATCTTTATCTAAGAAGCTTTCTGTAGACATTAAGCGCGTAATTCTAGCAATTCCTTCTTATCATATGAAGCGCTTTGGATTTAAATCTACAGTCGATATTGATGGAATTGATGGAACTGTGACGATTCAAGATATACGTAATGCAATCAAGAAGGCGGATGAGATAAATATAGATAAAAGATTATTGCTCATTCAAACAACACCTGTGAAATATACGGTAAATGGTATATCTGCTAGGAGAATGCCAATAGGAGATCGTTGTTCGCAAATCACAGTAGATATGGATTTGTTATGTGCAGATAGGCAACTAACATATGATTATGTTTCTTGTATCGAAAGTGCAGGACTAGAAGTTATGGACATTTTCTTAGATATTTATGCAATAGGGAAAGAAGCCGCCTTATTTGAACAATCTATTGATCAACAAGTAATTGTTCTTAAAGTTGAAAGAGATGCGACTACATTAGGCTTATTAAAGCAAGGTCGATATGTTTCTTCTGCGATATTAGGCGCAGGAGTTGGTGGTTTGGCTTCTGATTTAACAAATCAATATGGTATGTCGTCTTTGATGAGTGTAGAATCCTTTAAATATCATGCTCGCCTAAATCAAGATAAATGTTCTAGTAATCCTGTCCAACTTTGGCAAGATGATACAGAAACACGCACGATAAGTGAGCAAGAATTAGTGGATACAGTGAAAAAAAATATCAATTTATGGCTGGATGCGTTGGAAAAAACATGTGTACCAATCTTGCAAGCTGGCGATTCTACTGTTATTATTACAGGCGAGGGTGGCGAGGCAGAAGGCTTAGATGCATTGGTAAAACAGCGTTTAGGTGTTGAAGCTAAATCCTATATTCCTGAAACATTAGGTGGAAGATATGCAGGTTTTACAACTGCCCTTGGTTTGTTGTATGCTTATAAGGATAAACTTCCTATTTCAGGAAGCGAATTGGAAAGTATTGATATAAATGCATTCAATAAAACAGTAAATGCACGAAATAAGAAAAATCGTGCAAATAAAGAAGATACATTAACAAATAAGTTTAGAAGTTTATTTTCTGATGGAAAGAAGAATTCATAGAGGTATAAAGATATGGAATTAACGTACAATCAAGTTGCAAAAATTAAAGTCTTCGGCATTGGTGGTGCAGGAAGCAATGCAGTTAATCGCATGGTGCAAGAAGGAGTACAAGGTGTAGAATTCTATGTAGCGAATACAGATCTACAAGCACTAGAAGTATCTCCAGTTACCAATAAGATTCAATTAGGTAAAGAATGCTTAGGTGCTGGTGGTAATCCAGATAACGGTCGTAAAGCTGCAGTGGAAAGTGAAGAAGAAATCAGACAAGCTATGGAAGGCGCAGATATGATTTTCTTAACAGCAGGTTTAGGTGGCGGTACAGGTACTGGTGCTTCTCCATTATTTGCGAAAATCGCAAAAGAATTAGGTTGTTTAACTGTTGGTATTGTTACAAAACCATTCTCTTTTGAAGGCCCTAGACGTACTATTCAGGCTGAACAAGGCTTAGAGCAACTAAAAGAATATGTTGATAGTTTAATTATTATCTCAAACAATAAAGTATTAGAAGTTATTGGTCATATTCCATTTGAAGATGCATTTAAAGAAGCAGATAATGTTTTGCGTCAAGGTGTGCAAACAATTACAGACTTAATTGCTGTACCTGCTGTTATTAACTTAGACTTTGCAGATATCAAATCTGTTATGGAAGGTCAAGGTTCTGCTTTATTCGGTATTGGTATGGCTGATGGTGAAGATAAGGCTATTGAAGCAGCTGCTAGAGCAATTCAATCTCCTCT
>JAFVFM010000202.1 GCA_017475415.1 Solobacterium sp. | reverse complement strand
GGCAGCCTTCAGATACCATTCATTTGCCTGTTCATAATCCGGTTCATCCGCGCCATAGCCTTTATCATAAAAGTAACCAACCTTATTCATCGCGCCGGAATTCCCCAACGCCACACCCTTCATGTAATAGTCCATTGCCTTTTTGTAGTCTTGGTCCACTCCCTTACCGTCACGATACATATCCCCAAGTGAAGAGTAAGCGCCGCTGTAACCGTTCTCCGCGGCCTTCTCATACCACTGTCTGGAAGTGTTATAATCCGAATCATCTCCCTTTTTACCGTATTTGCCATTGTAATACAAATCCCCCAAAATGAAACACTTTTTCACAATACTTTCACATAATTCGTTTTCAGAAGCTTTAAACCATTCACTAAAACAAAAAACAGAAAAACCTCCCTTTTACTAGGAGGTATACATCTTTATTCCGTTCTATTTTACATATGCTCGATATAGTCTAACATGACTTCATTCTTACCCGCAGCCTTGAGTGCTCTTTCCTTGAATAATTCATATTCTTCTTGTTTCACATTTCTTGCGCATAGAGCACGTAAGATAAAATAATGCATAGACTCTCTTTTATTCATATTATCTTCTTTTACATCTTTTACAAAACGATAGGCTTTATCCTTTTCTCCCGAATAATATTTATGTTGTCCACTTACAACATCCCAATTGAAGAAATAAGCACCTTTTCTACGTCTACCTTTTTTATCTTTCATATCGCGTAAAGAAATCATTCTTTTATAAGCATCATTCATCTTACCTTTAATCCCTAATTCCCCATTCGCAATCATCTCACTATAACGAGAAAGAATGGTTACATCATAATCCTTTGTATCTTTCGCTTCTACATCTACCACATATTTTTTTAGTTCATCAAATTCCCTTAAATCCATTAGACATAACATCTTTAACATCATACATGATGTTTGAAACATCTTTAGCACATCAAACTTCTCTACTGTTTCGATTTGTTTAAGTGCTGCTTTTGGATTACATTCAAAAACCGTTTTCTTCGTAGCAGAATCGTAATTGTACCGTAAGAATTCATATAATACTGCAGGTAAACCACATAAGATAAGAATCAAAAGATTAAATATACGTGCACTATTATCCTTCGCTTGCACAATATTCCATATTAAAAAACCAAAAAATATGCAATACACCAATATCGTTAATACTTGTTTTGTTAAATAAGAAAATTCATAACGTTTATTCATAATGCCCTTATTGTATCTCAATTCTTTTATTGAATCAAAGCCCTAATCCGTTTTATAATGCAGCTATGGCAAAACAAGACGCAAACAAAAAAACATATACAGCAGAAGAAATCAAAAAAATGTCTTATTGGCAACTATGGGGATTAAGAAGACAAACCGGTTTATTCTATTTCCTTGTATCCGTTACATTTTATTCTTTTTTGTTGTATCTATTCTTTAAAGTCATTTATATGTCTGCTTTAAAACAATTCGGTAACTTTCAATTAGATTGGTGGGCTATTCCTGTATGTATACTTATAGGATTAATTTATTACTATGGCCACGAAGCCTACTATAAAAGCTATATCCAAAAGCATCCTGATCAAGCTGTCTAAAAAGATAACTCTACACCAACAGAGTTATCTTTTCTTTTTTTATGATTAAACAGAATACTCATTCAATTCTTTTATTCTTATCCGCTATGATAAAGTGTTTTTAAGAAACTTCTTTTTAATAAACTTTTTTCTTAAACATTTTCACCAGAAAAGCAGCACTTAAAAATGAATACATTTTCATCATGATGAATCAATCGTAATCCCTAAAACAAACCTCAAACAATCCGACTTTATTTTTTGGGCGAAGAAATCAAAGGGTTAGCTCTATTTCAAAAAGCTAACCCTATATTTATTTATTCTTTTTTGTTTCTTTATTTCAATCCATATGAATCTAATATCTTATTGAATTCATTTGATTTCGCAAAGCCTGCAATAATATTGTCTCTACTCTCTCCGCCATTTACTCTATTTAGCCAATATCTATATCCAGCATTATCTGCTTCTCTATCTAAGAATGTTCTGTATAAGATTCTCACAAAGTCACTATTACTTACTCTCTTACTTAAGAATTCATTCGAATGGAAGAACCCATTTGTTGCAGCTAAGTGTGCTTCTTGTCTAGGATTAGCAGCACTTACGATACGATTTACCCAATAATTTAAACCACTAGGGTCTGCTCCTCTTCCTAAAGCTTTGGTATAGAGTCTGGTTACATATTTACCAATTCTTTTTGTATTCGCTGGTACTACGATTGTTCCTCTATCAATTCCGTATTGTTTACATAGATTCGTGAATTCTGTGCTTCCTACAAAGCCTGCTAATACTTCTTCAACTAAACCATCATTATTTAATTTACTTACCCAATAATTAAAGCCACTTGTATCCGCTTCTCTATCTAACATTGTGCGATAACATCTTCTTACGATTTCTGCATTACTTAAGCCTGCATTTTTAAATTCATTACTTAAGAAG
>JAFVFM010000201.1 GCA_017475415.1 Solobacterium sp. | reverse complement strand
TTTATGATTGCGACTTTTGCAATTAAGCCATCTTATCGTGCTTCTGCAGATATGTTAGTTACCAATAGAGCAGATTCACGTAAAGATGAAGGTGTAATTACTTCTTCTGATATGACTGCATCTACTAACTTAGTGAATACATATAGTGTAATTTTAAAAAGTCATAAAGTATTAGAACAAGTTATCGCTGATGCTGGTTTAGATTATACATATGCTCAATTAAATAGTATGGTATCTGTAAGTTCTGTAGATAATACGCAAGTCATGCGTATTAATGTTATTAGCCACAGCTCTCAAGAGGCTTTAAATATTGTTTCTCATCTTGTGGCTTTAGCACCTGATGCAATTATGCGTGCAATGGATGGGGGATCAGTTAATACAACAGATGATGCTTGGACATCTGGTAAACCAGTATCTCCAAGTAAGAAAAAATGGACTTTAATTGGTGGTTTAATTGGTTTATTGTTAAGTGTTGGTGCTGTTGTTGTTAGTGAATTATTGAATGATAAATTCAAGACAACAGAAGATATTCGTTCAGTATTAGATTATTCAATTCTTGGTGTTATTCCTGCTGAACATACAGATAATGTGGATATCAAGAAAACAAATACAAAGAAGAAGTCGAGGAAATAGTATATGCCAAAATCTAAGATTGTTAGACAGTTAAATATCATTGATGAAAAGTCTTCCTTTGCTTATGTGGAAGCCTATAAGACATTACGTGCAAATATTCAATATGTTCATAATAATAACAGTGGCAGAGGTAATGTGTTGATGATCACTTCTAGTATTCCTGGTGAAGGTAAATCTAATGTTTCCATTAATTTAGCATATACTCTAGCACAAGATGGCAAAAGAGTTGTATTAGTGGATTGTGACTTACGTAAAGGTACATTACATAGATATTTAGATATTCCTGCTTTAACACCTGGTTTATCTTCTATGATTGAAAATCCAGATGACAATAGCATTAAAGTATTGCGTATTCAAAAATATGGTTTCTGCTTTATTCCATGCGGAGCTTTACCAGAAAATCCATCAGAAATGATTGGTTCGTCTTCAATGAGTAAAGTTCTATCAAAATTATCTGCATCCTTTGATTATGTGATTTGTGATACTGCTCCTGTTAATGCAGTAGCTGATACAAGTATCTTATGTCGTTATGTAGATGGTGTTATTTTAGTTGTATCTCATAACGAAGTAACTCGTAATACTGTATTACTTGCTAAAGAAACATTAGAAAATGTGAATGCGAATGTATTGGGTGTTGTATTAAATAAATATGATGCAAAAGATGCTGGTGAAGATTATGGATATTATTCATATTACAACTATCACTACTATGGTGGTGAAGGATATGGAGAGGAAACAAAATCCGAATGAAAACAACAGACGTTCTAACAGATTTACATTGTCATATCTTACCTGGCATTGATGATGGAGCACAGAATTATGAAGTTTCTAAAGCATTATTGTTAGAACAAAAAAAACAAGGTGTAGAACAAATTGTATTCACACCACATTTCTGGTCATGGGAGAAGTCGACAAAAGATTTTTTACAAGGACGCTATAATGCGGCAAAAGAAATATCAGGCTTGCTAGATGAATTAGGCATAAGATGGAATGCAGGGGCGGAAGTACGCTTAACCCCAGAATTAATAGACTTAGATATGTCGAATTTCCAATTTGTAGATACAGATTATCTCTTATTAGAATGGCCATTTACACAACAACCACTTTATGGAGAAGATTTTGTTTATTCTTTATTAGAAAAGGGAATACGCGTTATCTTTGCTCATATTGAGCGTTATGAATATTTTTGGCGGAAGCCTGAAGTATTAGATGATTATATAAATCATGGAGTAATATGCCAAATTAATCCTGGTATCTTACTACATGAAGAAACGAGAAAACAAGCTTTACATAGAATACGTGATGGCTATATCCACATCCTTTCTTCTGATGCACATAATATGGACCGTAGACCTCCTCGTCTAAAAGAAGCATATGAAGTGATAGAAGAAGAATTAGGCAGGGATTATGCCGTATGGTTTATGCAAAATGGTAATGCTGTATTCTTTAATGAAGAAATAAAACCAATAGAAATTAAGAAAAAGAAAAAATCTATATTTGGATTCTTTGGGAAATAGAGATAATGTCTCTATTTTTTTCTTGTTTGAAAATGTTTACGGAATAAATAATTGAAAATATTTTCATAAACGATATAATAAAGTAAAAGGAGAAAGAATCATTATGGATGAATTTATTGTTGCTTCAGGTAATCTAGCAAACCAATTACTCCCTATTTTAGGTGCAATAGCACTTGTTTTCTTGTGTATAATGCTTTCGAAGGTATGGAAGCTATTAGATTCCCTTACCCAAACTGTAAAAGGATTGGATCCTACATTACGCTTAGTGGATAAGAGCATTGAAAAGGTGCAAGCCCCATTGGATACAGTAGTTAAATATAGCCATTCTTTAGATAATGTACATGATAAGACTGCTGATGCAATGAGTAAAGCAGCGGATTTTGCGAATGAAAATATGGATTCAATCAAGGGCTTTGTTAAAGATAAAATAAGTAAAAAAGATGAAGAAATAGTCATTGATTTAGGTGAAGCTGAGGACTTGATGAAGGAGGATGCTGCTCATGTTGGATGATAAAAATAAATTGAATAATACGGAAGAACCATTAGATACTATTGAAAAAACAGTGGAAGATTTACGTAAAAAAATACAAGAATTATCTGATGAGCAAGATGCTCGTAAGGAACAATATTCTATTCCTGAATTTGCTTCAGAAGAAGTAGAAAAGATTGAAGAAATCATCAAAGAAGATGAAGAAATTGTAAAAGAAAAAACAGAAGACTTAAAAGATAATGCTTTAAAAGTAATGAATGATTCTTTTGAAAATGTTAAGTCTGCAACAAATAAAGTATTACAAGATAAACCTGAATTAAAAAAGTCTGTTGATTTTATTAAAAATAATGCAATGAAGGCAGTAGATGTTGCAAAGGATAAATATAAAGATTTAGCGAAGAATCCTAAAGTTGCAGAATTGTCAGAAAAGGCAAATGATGCGATGAAAGATGCAGCTAATATCGCTAGCGAAACGGCTAAATCCGTAAGTACAGCAATGAAACCTTTATTGGATAATGCACAAGAATATATACAAAAAAAGGAAGTACAGGAGAAGTTAGACAAAGTTAAAGAAACCACTGTTCAAGTAGCGAATACAGTGAAAGATTCTGTTCTCGATTTTTTAAATAAATCAAAAGATTAAGGAGTTAAGATGAAAAGAGTTACCATTTATGATGTTGCCAAAGAGGCAGGGGTTTCTCTTGCGACAGTATCTAGGGTAATTAATGGCTCTAATGTTGTGAAAGAACCAACAAGAATTAAAGTACAAGAAGCAGTTGAACGTTTAGGTTATAAACCTAATGCGATAGCACAAGGTTTAGCATTACAAAAATCTACAACAATTGGTTTAATTGTTCCAGAAGCTAGTTTTACCTATACTGGCCAAGTGATTAATGGTTTAATTGATGTGGCTAAGATTTATAACTATAACATTATGCTTCATACCATTACAGCAGGGATAACGGATTATAAATCCATTATTGAAGATATTATCAAATCTCATGTGGATGGTGTAATTATCTATAATGATAAACAAGAGATTCCTGAACTAAAAGAATTATCTAATTATCGATTGCCTATTGTGATTGTTGGGGGACATTTTAATGGTGAAGGGATTACAAGTGTTTATTCAGATATTGAAAAAGCAATTTATGAAATCATTATGAAATATCTTGCGGAAGGTAAAGATAATATTGCCATATTAGAAGATCGCAAGAATCAATGGGCTTGTCAGGAGATGGTAGAAGGTTGCAAGAAAGCCTTTAAGGAAAAGGGGAAAAAATTTGACAATTTCATCCATATCCCTCAAGAAGCGCGTACTTCTTATGCCTTCTTAACAAAATTTTTTAAGAATAAAAAGTTTGATTTAGTGATTGCGAATCGTGATTCACAAGCGATGGCTATTGTTAATGCTGCTAGGGATAATGGCTTAACTGTACCAGATGATATGGAAGTGGTATGTGTTATTGATACAAAATATAATACAATGATGCGTCCTCAAATATCGAGTTTTTCCATTCCGTCTTATGACTTAGGTGCAGTATCTATGCGTGTAATGACGAAGATGTTACAAGGTGATGAAGAAATTGATGATGTAATTGAATTATCTTATCTATTTACACCACGTCAAACAACAAAAAATTGACATATGAGTTTGGTTTGATAGAATGAATATGCGTTGAACAAGATTAAGTAATTGCTTGAGTTCGCTTATAGAGAGATTCCGTTTGGTGAAAGGAATTACAACTTAAACAATGAAATACTACTTGGGAGCTATTAACCATAAAGTTAATCGGATAGCCTACGTTATCAGGCTTAAAGTGCATTCTGATGAATGAACTAAGGTGGTACCACGCTAAAGCGTCCTTAGATAGGGCGTTTTTCTTTTTTAGGAGGTTTATATATGGAATTTTTAGAAGATTTAAAATGGCGCGGATTAGTAAAAGATGTTACAGATGAAGATGGCTTAGAAAAGCAATTAGAACAGTGTACTACGGTTTATTGTGGATTTGATCCAACGGCAGATTCTTTGCATGTAGGGCATTTACAGCAAATCATTTTGTTAAAAAGATACCAGGATGCTGGGCATAGACCTATCGCTCTTTGTGGTGGATTTACAGGTATGATTGGTGATCCACGTCCTACAACAGAACGTAAATTATTGACACATGAAGAAGTATTACATAATGCAGAATGCATTAAGGAACAAATTGCTAAATTCTTATCGTTTGAGGGCGATAATGCGGCAATCATGGAGAATAATAACCATTGGTTAGGAGAAATGTCATTATTAGATTTCTTACGTGATTATGGTAAATTATTCAATGTTTCTTATATGCTACAAAAAGATACCATTAAGAAAAGATTAAATTCCGGCATTTCTTATACAGAATTTTCGTATACTATACTGCAAGCGATTGACTGGTTAGGTTTATACCAAAGACATCATTGCCAAGTACAAATAGGTGGTTCTGATCAATGGGGTAATTTAACAAGTGGTACAGAATTAATTCGTAAAGTAGAAGGGGAAGATGCAAAGGTATTTGGTATTACCTCTCCATTAATTACGAAGAGTGATGGATCTAAATTTGGTAAATCTGAAGGTAAGAACATTTGGTTGGATCCAAGTCGTACAAATGCAT
>JAFVFM010000200.1 GCA_017475415.1 Solobacterium sp. | reverse complement strand
TAGCGATACCAACACGCTGCCTTTGCCCACCAGAGAATTGGTGAGGGAAACGTGTGGCTTGTTCTTTCGAAAGGCCTACCTTATCCAATACTTGATATACTTTTTCATCGATTTCTTCTTGTGTTTTACATATCTTATGAATACGTAAACCTTCCGCAATGATTTCTTTTACCTTCTTTCTTGGATTTAAACATGCCATAGGATCTTGGAAAATCATCTGCATATTCGTTCTCAAATATGCTTCATTTTCTTTCGTCAATTTAGAAGAAATATCTCTGCCATCAAATATTATTTTGCCATCTGTCGGCTGATATAAACGAATAATCGCCCTACCTGTAGTAGATTTACCACTACCAGATTCCCCTACTAAACCATAGGTTTCTCCTTCATAGATATCAAAGCTAATACCATCTACGGCTCTAGTTACCGCCTTACGTCCAACTTTAAAATGTTGATGGAGATTTTCTACATGAAGTAAAGGTTCTTTAGTTACCATAACCTGCCTCCTTCTTCATTCTTTCTAATCTTTCTTTTAAATCCACCGGAATATCTATCGAAGGTGCATGAGGATCACATAACCATGAAGCAACTCTATGTTGTCCACCTACATCAAACATAGGCGGTTCTTCTCTAAAATCAATATTCAAGGCATATGGATTACGTGGCGCAAAAGCATCTCCTACCACTTCTTCCATTAGGTTTGGCGGTGACCCCGGAATCGCAAATAAACGATCTGAATCTGTATCCATATCTGGCATAGAACTCAATAAGCCCCAAGTATATGGATGGCGAGGATCATAGAATACTTCATTTACATTTCCTTTTTCTACAATTCTACCTGCATACATTACTGCTACATAATCTGCTACCTTCGCTACCACACCTAAATCATGAGTAATATAAATAACCGATATATTCTTTTTTACTTGAATTTCTTTAATCTTTTCTAATATCTTCGCTTGAATCGTTACATCTAAGGCTGTTGTCGGTTCATCACAAATTAAGATATCCGGATTACAAGCCAAGGCAATGGCAATCACTACTCTTTGTCGCATACCACCAGATAATTCATGAGGATATTGTTTAAAACATTTTTCTGGTTCAGTTATACCTACTTCATCAATTAATTCTAATGCCCTTTTCGCTGCTTCTTTTTTGGAAACAGATTCATGTTCTAATATTGGTTCCATAATTTGTTTACCAATTGTCATTGTAGGATTCAAAGAAGTCATTGGATCTTGAAAGACCATCGCAATATGTTTACCACATAATTTATAACGAATATCCTTCTGTGACATTTTTACTAAATCAACAGTCTCTAATTCATCCTTGTCATTTTTAAAGGTATATTCAATTGAGCCACTATCGATTTGTCCATTAGAATCTAAGATACCCATTATTGTACGTACTGTTACCGACTTACCAGAACCAGATTCACCTACAATTGCGATAGTTTCCCCTTGGAACAAATCTAAACGTACACCACGAATTGCATTAACCCTACCATAATTCGTTTGGAAGGAAATATTCAAATCACGTATACATAAGACACGTTCATTTTTCGCTCTTTTCTTTTTTACCATACATCCCTCCTATTTATTTAACATCTTAGGATCAAAGGCATCCCTTAAGCCATCCGCAAATAAATTGAAACATAACATCAATAAGCCTAATACAAGTACAGGAATAATTAAGATATGCGGATAGGTGGTCATTGACTTATATCCATCCGATACTAAGGAGCCCAATGAAGCAAGTGGAGCAGGTACACCTAAACCCAAAAAGGATAGATAAGCTTCTAAGAAGATTGCATTAGGAATAGAAAACATGCTGGTAATGATGACTTGCCCAAATATATTTGGCAATACTTCATTAAAGATTAAACGCAAATTGGATGCACCTAAGGTCTTAGAAGCCAATACATATGCCTGTTCTTTTACCTTTAAAACCTGTGCCCTAGCAATTCTTTCCATACTAATCCAGCCTGTTAAAACTAAGGCAAAAATAATCGAAGTTACGCCAGATGGTAGAACTAGCCCCAATAATGTAACAATAACTAAGGTAGGAATACCATTTAATATTTCTGCAAAGCGTTGCATAAAAATATCCACTTTACCACCAAAGAAACCTGAGATTAAGCCATATACCATACCAATTAATATATCTACCACAACTGCCGCAAAGGCAATAATAAGCGATACTCTAGTACCATCCCATACACGGGTAAAGATATCTCTACCCTGCGTATCTGTACCAAACCAATAATAAACATCATCTAAGCCTTTTTTTACATATTGATTTGTGCCATGATACATACCATCAAATAAACCAATCTTTTCTATTCCTTGTATACGTGGTGTTAAATATTCATGCCCATGTGTTATTGATTTATATGTATGTTCATTTAAATTAGGTCCAATTAACGCAAACAGAATAATGATTAAAATAATGATCGCTCCAACTAAAGCACCCTTATTCTTTTTGAAATTTGCCCATACATCCTTCAGATAGGAAGTAGCCTTATAATTTTTATCTACAAGTTTTGTACCAGCTTCATGCGCAAATTTAAAATCATCTTGTTGGAATTCTCTATCGATAACACTCATCTTAAGCACCACCTTTACTTACACGAATACGTGGATCAATTACGCCATATAATATGTCGACAATAAGCATCGTAACAATATACATTAAAGAATAAATAAACGAACAAGCTATCGTAACATTGTAGTCATTTTGTTGGATACCACTAATCATTAATGAGCCAATACCTGGAATACCGAAGATTTTTTCAATTACCGAAGATCCAGTTAGTAAGTTAACTAATATTGGCCCCATTACCGTAATGATTGGAATTAAGGTATTTCTTAAAGCATGACGAATGATTAATTTATAATTCTTAATCCCCTTAGATTGGGCTAAAAGAATATAATCCGAATTCATTACATCAATCATTTCTGAACGAGTAAAACGAGCTATATTCGCAGTTGGCGAAACGGATAAAGCTAACGCCGGTAATAGTAATGACTTTATCGGCATGGATTGATTATATAAAATTGGTAAAAGTTGTAACTTAAAGGCAACATAATAAGCTAATAATAAAGCCGCTACATAGGAAGGTACACTAACACCTATTACTGAAATTACAGAACATACTGTATCAATCCAAGTATTATGATTTAAGGCAGCTAATATACCTAAAGTTAAGCCTAGAATTGTACCAATAACCATCGCCATAGCTCCTACTGTTAAAGAAATAGAAAATCTGCCTTTAAGCATATCCGCTATCGCAAAGTTCTTATTTATTGCATAAGAAACACCAAGATCCCCACTTAGCATATTCTTTACATATAAAAAGAAGCGAACAAGGATTGGCTTATCTAATCCATACTTCTGATATAAAAGAGCCAGCTGTGCTTCTGTCAGTTTTTCATCATTAAAAGGAGAACCAGGCATAAGGTCCATCAGAATAAATAACATCAATAGTATCATGAGTAATGTGGCTATACTAATTAGTACACGCCGAGTAATATATTTTTTCATTACCATTCTCCTCCTGTATAAACAAAATTAGAGCGATCAAGAACTCAATCGCTCTAATCCTTTCCTAACTTTTTTTCTTATTTGAATACAATATGACGATAGTTATCTACACCAGCAGAGTGGAATTGGATGCCTTCGATTTCCGGATTAATGATCATCGCACTACCCATTTGGAATACAGGAACAATACCGGCATCTTCCAGTACAAGAACTTTTTCAGCATCCAAGAAATCTTGCCAACGTACAGCAGGATCAGAAATACCTTTACCTGTTTCTGCATCATTTACAAGTTCATCATATTTTGCATTCGCCCAAGCACCATCATTGTTGGTTGTATTTGTAGATTTGAATAAATCCATATATGTTTGTGGGTCAGCATAGTCAGGGCCCCATCTTGTTAATACAACATCAAAATTATGATCATCGCTATGTAAAGATAGACGTTCTTTCTTTGGCTTACCATTTAAGTTAACCGTAAAGCCTGCTTGTTCGAGGAAGTATTGTACTTGTTCAGCAGCCTTAATCAAGCTATCGCCTTGGTCTGTATCATAGAGTAATTCTAATGTAATGTCATGGCCAAGTTCTTTCTTCGCTGCTTCATAATATTCTTTTGCCTTATCCAAATCGTAGCTTACAAGAGCTCCAGCATCTTCACGGAAGTCTGCACCAGTATCTGGATTACAAGCTAAGGAAATTGGAATAATACCTTCTGCAGCAACAGAACCATCATTCATCGCTGTCACAATCGCTTCGCGATCTAATGCATAAGACATCGCTTGACGTACATTAAGATTCTTAAAGTCATCATTATCTGCATTGTTGTTGACATTAATCATTAAGTAGAATAAATAACCTTGTAAGCGATTGGTAAAGCCATCTACTTCTTTATTCGCATCTACCTGTTCACCAGATAATTGAACAGTATCAATATTCTTACTTTGATATTCTAATAAAGCTGTTTGTGTATCTGTAATTACACGGAAAGTAACCTTATCTACTGTATTAGCAGCCTTATAATCTTCATAACCAAAATATTGATCATTCAATTCAAATTCATAGGAATAACCAGGCGTCCATGATGTCATTACATATGGACCACAAGCGAGAATATTCTCTACTGATAAAGCATATTGATCACCCTTCTCTTCCGCAAATTTACGATTTACTGGGAAGAAAGATGGGAAGGCAAGTAAACTTAAGAAGAAGCCAGATGGAGCTACTAATTTCACTTCAACTGTTTTCTCATCTACTGCTTTAATTCCTAAATCTTCTTTTGTCTTACCAGATTCTGTATCATAACAATCGCCATTTTCTACATTGGCTGTTTCAAAAATCCAGTTATAGTCACTCGCATTAGCTGGATCAACTACACGTTGCCAACCATAGACAAAGTCATCTGCAGTTACCGGATCACCATTTGCCCACTTTGCATCATCTCTAATTTTGAATGTATAGGTTAAGCCATCATCGCTTACTTCATATGATTCTGCTAAATCTGGAATTGGATTATTATTCTCATCTAATTCCATCAAACCAGAAATACACATGGTTTGAGCTATGAACGAGCCGCCATCTGTAGCTGTTGCTGTATCCATAGAAATCAAATCAGCTGCTTGCAAAGTAACTGCCTTGGTTTCTTGTGATGCAGTATTTTCATTTGAAGTTGTTTCATTACTTGTGTTAGCACTATTGTTGTTGGTATTGCTGTTGGCATTATTACCACCACAGCCAACAAGTAAGGCTAAAGACATACCTATTATTAATCCTTTTTTCAGCATAACTGCTTCCCTCCTTTAGATTTTCAAATCATAACGAAAAGAAGCCTTCTATGTCAATTGATTTTCATCATTTTTTACATTTTTTTGTAAAACATTTACATTTATTATGAAAATATTTTCATTATAAGTAAAAATAATAGGAGCCCATTTGAGCTCCTAGAATACAAAATTACCTTTTCTAAAGATAGGAATAACCGTGCCATCTTCTTGAATACCATCAATATTCATTTCCCTTGTACCAAACATGAAATCTTCATGTTCATTGGAATGATTCGCACCATGAGCGATTAATTCTTCTTCACTCATTGTACAGCCATCTTGAATATTTTCAGGATATGGCCTACCTAAGGCTAAATGACAGGCTGCATTTTCATCATATAAGGTTTCATAGAAGAGAAGATTGGATTTAGAAATTGGTGAATCATAAGGTACTAAGGCAACCTCTCCTAAATAAGAAGAACCTTCATCCATTTCTAATAATTGTTTTAATGCTTCTTCCTCTTTTTCTGCATGATATTCAACTACCTTACCATCCTTAAAGGTGAAATGGAAATTCTCAATTAATTTACCACCATAATTTAGCGGTTTAGATGCATATACTACACCATTCACCTTTGTTTTTTCTGGCATGCAGAAGATTTCTTCAGTAGGTAAGTTCGGTTCAAAGAAAACACCCTTTGGTGTAGAACAACCACCTCCTACCCAAATATGGCCTTTGACTAAACCAACATAAACATCTGTTCCAAGTTCACTGGTAAAATGTAATTCTTTAAAGCGATATGCATTGAGCTTATTCGCTCTTTCTTGCAGTTTGGCTTCATGCTCTTTCCATTCAGCAATTGGATCATTATCCTCCTTTATGCGTACCACTTCATATAACATATCTTCCAAAGCTTTAAATGCTTCTTCATCACTTTTGTTAGGGAAAACATGTTTTGCCCATTCAACAGAAGGTAAACCAACCACACACCACTGCCCTTCATTATTCATTGTATAATGCATTAATGGACCCATTTTTTTCGCTATCGCTCTTTTTTCTATAGCGAATTTTTCTGTATCTACATCTTGATATACATCTGGTGCATCGCTCAGTAAGCTAAGATAACATGCGCCACGATCTTGTTCATATTTACGCTTATCATATTGCCAATCAGCAACTTCCTTTAAACTATCTTCACTTTGATAGGCTATTTTCATTTTATACAAATCCGCATCACGCCAATTGACTTGTACACTTCCTGCCCCATGTTCATATGCCTTCTTTGTAACAAGACGAACAAATTCTGCATCACGAATTGTCGCATTAATAACTACTGGCTGATTCTTTTGTACATTTAAACCATGTACAATAATTAGTTCTGCTAATTTTTCTCTTCTTTGATC
>JAFVFM010000199.1 GCA_017475415.1 Solobacterium sp. | reverse complement strand
TTGCGATAGGCTTTTTCATAAAGATATTCTTTTAGTTCGATTAGATGATCTTCTGCCGGTGAAACAAAAATGAGATAGCCATTCGGTTTAAGAATACGTAATATTTCTTCTTTCGCTAATGGCGCAAATATCGTTAATGCTGCATCTATACTATGCTCTTTTAGAGGTAAAGAAAAGATAGAAGAAACAACATATTGATGTTTCTTATCTTTCTTTTGAGCATAATCAATGGCCTTTTTAGATAAATCAAAGCCAACAACTTCATTGCAGGGTAAAGCCCTTGTATAATAACCTTCCCCACAACCCAAATCCATGCAAGAGGTAATTGGGTATTGTTTAAAACAATCGATTATTTCTTCTTTCAAAAAAAGATAATGATCTTGTTCGAGAAAATGAATGCGTGCTTGTACTAATTGTGCATTATCCCCGTGTTCTTTTTTTTGTGAGAGATAGAGAGGATAATATCCGCTTTTGGCAATATCAAAACTATGTCCTTGTTTGCAGGATAAAGTGCGATGAGTAACCATAAGTTCTTGTTTACAAATAGGACAAATAAAATGCATGAAATAACTATAGCATAATACTATTGACTAACGGTCAGTAAATGCTATATTTATGTTAGGAGGTTGGATACATGCCAGATGGAAAGGATAATTCTGAGCGAAAGAATGAATTTATAGAGACTGCAGAAAAGTTATTTATGGAAAATGGCATTGTAGATACAACCGTCAATTCCATTGTAAAAGAACTCGATGTAGCGAAGGGCTTATTCTATTATTATTTTGATTCTAAAGATGATGTGATTGAGGCAATATCGAAGAAGTATAATGAAATCTTTAATCAAATGATGATGGATCAAATGCAAGAATTGAATTATGAAGATAAATTAAAGAAATTTATTGCGAATTCGGTAAAATCATTTAGAGCTTTAGTGAATAAATTACAAGGTAAAAGTGAGGGTGTGGATTTAATGCAACTAAGCTTTCGTTCTAAAGAAGAGGCGAAGATGCAAGCTATAGGAGCCTTAACGGATTTATTAGAAGAAGGCAATGATAAACAAGAATATATGTTTTCTCATACGAAATATTATGCCAATATCTTAATAGGAGGAATGTTAGAACTCATTGAACAAGGTGAAGCGAGTGATAAGGAAATAGAATTCATTATTTTTGATTTGATAGAAAGAGCAGGTAAAGATTAATGGCAGATTTAAACACAACAATAAATGAATGGGTAGAAACAGCTACTCGTTTAGTAGAAGAAGGCACAAAGAATGCAAAAAGATTTGTGGATGCAGAAAGAGAAAAGAATAAAATTCGCTCTGAAATAGGAATGAATAAAAAAGAATTAGTTAAAGCTTATGAACAATTTGGACGAGATGTTTATGGTCAAATTGAAAAGGGCATTGAGATGAAGAATCGTGATGAGATGGTAGATTTAATTCGTTCGAAAGAAAAGCTCATTTCCTTATTACAAGCTAAATTGAACTTACTTGAACAACAAGAAAAACAAATGATGGAATGA
>JAFVFM010000198.1 GCA_017475415.1 Solobacterium sp. | reverse complement strand
TTTTTGTATGAATTACTCTGAAATGTAAGGGGAATAAAAAAATATTGAACGCTGGTCAAAAATAGAGTATACTCTTTGTAGAAGGAGGGAACAAAAATGCCTGTAACAGTAGATAAGGAAACTTGTATTGGTTGTGCTGCTTGTGTAGGTGTATGCCCAGTTACTGCTTTATCACTTGATGATGAAGGTAAATCTCAATGTGATGAAGATACATGTATCACTTGCTTAGCATGTGTTGGAACTTGCCCAGTTTCAGCTATTTCTGAGAAATAAGAATTCAATACTAAGTACTTAGAAAAAAATAAATGAATAAAGGCAATTTCGGTTGCCTTTTCATTTTGTTGGGTAATTTGTTGAAAATGAAGAGAAAATCAGTACAATTAGTAAGGCAAAAGAGGTAAATTATGAAGATTTTTCAACCTGTAGATATGACAAAAGGTAGCCCGGTAAAAGTAATTGCTTTATTTACTTTACCAATGCTGATAGGAAATATAGCACAACAACTCTATAATACGGTAGATAGTATTATTGTAGGTAAGTTTGTTGGAGATAATGCATTAGCTGCAGTAGGGAGTGCAGGACCAATTTTAAATCTAATGTTAGTTTTATTTATGGGTATCGCTACTGGTGCGAGTATTATGGTTTCGCAATATTTTGGTGCTCATCAAAGGGAGCCTTTATCGAAAACCATTGGAACGTGTATTACATTAACGGTTATTGCTTCACTCATTATTATGGTTGTAGGACCATTAATTACTAGGCCGTTATTACGCTTATTGAATACACCAGATAGTATATTGGAGTGGTGTTTTGAATATTTATTCATTATCTTTTTAGGTGTTATGGGCGGTGGCTTATATAATATCTTAAGTGGTGTTTTACGAGGCTTAGGGGATTCTGTTTCTGCATTAATTTATTTATTAGTAGCTACCGTTGCTAATATTGTATTAGATTATGTATTTGTTGCTTATTTTCATATGGGAGTAGCAGGTGTTGCCTGGGCTACGATTATTGCACAATTTTTATCGGCGATTTTGTGTGTAAGAAAACTCACCAAAATGCAGGAAATATTTGATCTAAATAAAACATATTTAAAACCAGAAGGCCGATATACAAAACAATTGGTACGCTTAGGTTTACCTAGTGGTATTACGCAAGCTATATTCTCTTTATCGATGATTATTGTACAATCCTTAACCAATAGCTTTGGTGAACAATTTATTGCTGCTAATGTTATTGTTATGCGCATAGATGGCTTTGTTATGTTACCTGCTTTCTCATTTGGTTCTGCTATGACGACTTTTGCAGGGCAAAATATAGGTGCAGGTAAGATGGATAGAGTAATGGATGGTGCGAAAAAAGGGACCTTAATGGCAATGGCTATATCAGCTATTCTTACTATGATTATCTTATTTGGAGGTAGATATTTAATGGGTATCTTTACGGATACACAAGAATTAGTTGATTTAAGTTATCGTATGATGCAGATTATTGCGATAGGGTATATTGCGATGGAAGTAACACAATGTTTATCAGGCATAATGCGTGGAGCTGGAGATACGGTTACACCAATGTGGATTTCCATCTTAACTTCAGTTATTTTACGTATACCTTTAGCCTATGGCTTAGTGGAAATCACAAAAACGGAAAGCTTACCACAGGGTAAATGTGACATGATGTATGTATCCTTATTAATCACTTGGCTAGTGGGTGCCCTTGTTACATTTGTGATGTATAAAAAAGGAAAATGGAAGGAGAAGGCTGTAATATAATGAAAGAAAAGAAAGAGTATCTTTTACCAAACCAAAATGAAGCACGTAAGCGCTCTTTAACACAGGTAGATAGTGAATATGATATGTTTAGCCTATCTTCTTTGCCATCTATTGGTAATGGAAAGAAATATTACATCCGTACTTATGGTTGCCAAGCGAATGTTAGGGATGGAGAAACCATGGCTGGTATGCTAGATTGCATGGGCTTTGTGACAACAGATAAAGAAGAAGAGGCGGATGTATTAATTTTTAATACTTGTGCTGTTCGACAAGCTGCTGAAGAAAGAGTCTTTGGGGAAATAGGGGCAGTAAAAAAATATAAGAATCAAGATGAAAATAAAATTATTGTCATGTGCGGTTGTATGCCACAAGAAGAGGTGGTTGTAGAACGCATATTAAAGCACTACCCACAGGTAGATCTTGTATTTGGTACGCATAATATCTATCGTTTTCCTGAATTATTAAGGCAGGTAATGGAAGAAAAGAAACGTGTTATTGAAGTTTATAGCGAAGAAGGTAGGGTAATTGAAAATCTACCTGTTAGACGTTCTACTTCTGCTAAGGCTTTTGTGAATATTATGTATGGTTGTAATAAATTCTGTACCTATTGTATTGTTCCGTATACTAGAGGAAAAGAAAGATCGCGTAAGATAGAAGATATTGTTCAAGAAGTAAATGAGTTAAAAGAAAAAGGGTATCAAGAAGTAATCTTACTGGGTCAAAATGTAAATGCATATGGAAAAGATTTAGGTATGGAAGATGGCTTTACGGACTTATTAATTGCCTGTGCAAAGACGGATATACCGCGTATTCGTTTTTATACAAGTCATCCTCGCGATTATAGCGTTTCTACAATAGAGGCAATGAAAAACTATCCAAATATCATGAAGAGTTTACATTTACCAGTACAATCTGGTAATACGGAAGTATTAAAGAGAATGAATCGTGGCTATACAAGAGAAATGTATTTAGATTTATTCGATGATATGAAAAAGCGCATACCAGAGATTACTTTTACAACAGATTTAATTGTAGGTTTTCCAAACGAAACGGAAGAACAATTCTTAGATACCTTATCTTTAGTAGATCACTGCCAATATGATATGGCTTATTCCTTTGTTTATTCACCACGTTCTGGTACACCTGCTGCCAATATGGAAGATAATGTATCAGCGGAAGTAAAGAAAGAGCGTTTACAGAGGTTAAATGAAAAGTTAGCTTATTATGCAAATCTAAATAACCAAAAATATTTAGGAAAAACATTAAAGGTTTTGTGTGAAGGTGCATCGAAAAAGAATAAGCAAGTCTATACAGGCTATAGTGAAGAAAATAAATTGGTGAATTTTACTGGTCCTAGTGGCTTAGAAAATAAGATAGTTGAAGTAGAAATCACTGCTGTACATAGCTTTAGTTTGGATGGTAAAGCGTTGAGTTAATCAACGCTTTTCGCTATAATATGGCTAGTGGAAAAGAATACTTTTTTTGGAGGATAATTGTATGAGTAAAGTACGCATTTTTGCGCTTGGTGGTTTAGACGAAGACGGCAAAAATATGTATGTTGTGCAAAACAACGAAGATATATTTGTGCTAGAGTGTGGAATGAAATATCCAGAAAGCGAACAGCTTGGGGTAGAAATGATCATTCCTGATTTCAAATTTTTAAAAGAAAATAAGGATAAGATTCGTGCTGTATTTATTACGCATGGCCATGATGATGTTATGGCAGCTTTGCCTAATTTATTAAGGGAAATACCAGATCTACCTTTATATATGGCGCCATTAACAGCTCTTATTTTTGAAAGAAGAGCGAAGAAATTAGGCTTAAAGGAATATAAATTGCATCGTATTCAACGTAATGCAGAATTCAAAATAGGCAAAACGAATATTCGTACCTTCGGTACAACACAATCCATTGCGGATGGTTTTGGGGTATCCATTTTAACAGAAGATGGTTATGTCATTTATTCGTCTGAATTTATTGTTGATTATGATACAAAAAATGAAGCCTTTAAGATGGATATTTCGCATGTAACAGAAATGGCGAATAAGGGTGTTTTGGCTTTGATGTGTGAATCAGTTGGTGCTACACGTGATGGCCATAGTGCGCCATACCACCGCATAACACCATTAATTGAACATTATTTTGAAGACGCTGATGGAAGAATGTTTATTACTTTATTTAACCAAAATATTTATCGGGTTATTGAAGTAATTGAATTAGCGAATAAATATAATCGTAAAATCTTTATTTATGATACAGAATTACGTAATTTAATGGCGGATATGGCTAAGCTGGATTATTATCATATTCCTGCTGGCTTAGAAGTAACACAATCTTCTTTTACCAACGAAATGGATAATGTATTAGTCATTGTTGCCGGTACAGGTTCTTCTATCTTTAAGAAGGTACATCGTATTGCCACTAAAGAAGATGATTTAATTGAATTAAGAAAGAGCGATACGGTAATTGTGGCTAGTCCTGCTGTACCTGGTACAGAAAGAGAAGAAGCTTCCATGGAAGATGATTTATATAAAGAAGCTGGTAGAGTATTAACCGTTGATGCGAAAAGAACCTTTACCATGCATGCTTCTATGGAAGATTTAAAAATGTTAATTTATTTATTAAAACCAAAATATTATATTCCTGTAAAAGGGGAATATAGGCAATTAATTGCGAATGCAAATATTGCCTTAAATATGGGTTATAATGCCGATAAGATTATCGTTATGGATAATGGTTTAGTAGCTTGTATCAATGATGGGAAATTAGAAGATAATTTTGATTCGGTAGATGTGGATAATGTTTTAGTAGATGGTAATGAAAAATTAGATGAAAGTGGTATGATACTAAAAGACCGCGAATTGTTAAGTACAGATGGTGCGATTATAATAGGTATCGTGATTAACCATAAGACAAAGGAAATTATTGGTGGTCCGGATGTACAAAGTCGTGGTGTAATCTATTTAAAAGATGCAGACTATATTGTAAAACAAGTAGCTGATATGATGGAAAAAACGATTCTAGAAGCTGTTGAACAAAAACGCTATGACAATATGAGTTGTCGTAGTGAAGCAAGAGAAAAAATTAGTCGTTATATTTTAAGAGAAACAGGGAAGAGACCAATGATCTTACCTGCTATAGTAGAAATTAATATTTAGAAGTGTTG